>JADFQH010000126.1 GCA_022561895.1 Methanobacteriota archaeon
TCCATGCCGCCGTAGAGATGGTTCAGGAACATTTCCTTGGTGAGTATGGTGCCCTTGCGCAGGGAAAGCAGCTCCAGGATGCCGTATTCCTTGCCGGTCAAGTGCAGCGGCTGGCCGTCGACCTCGACCCTGCGGGTGTCCAGGTTGACGGTCAGCTTGCCCGTCTTGCTGATGGAATCGGAGTGGCCTCGCGAGCGCCGGACAATGGCCTGGATGCGGGCGATCAACTCGCGCTTGTCGAACGGCTTGGTAAGATAGTCGTCGGCGCCGACGCCGAGACCCTTGATCTTGTCGTCCGAACCGTTCAGCCCTGAGAGGATAAGGACCGGGATCTTGACCCGGGCCGCACGCAGCCTGCGCAGCACCTCGTAGCCGTCCATGTCGGGCAGCATCAGATCGAGGACGATGATGTCGTAGTCGTAAAGCTTGCCGATCTCGAGCCCGTCCTCGCCCTGATCGGTGATGTCGCAGACGAAGCCTTCGGATTCGAGCATGCGCTCCATCCCCTTCGCCATCGACGTATCGTCCTCAACCAACAGTACGCGCATCGCCGAACCTTTCCGACACGATGTTGCCATACGCCCTACACGTTAACCATAGAATTGTCGCTCGCTGGTAAAATTTTCGTTAATCTCGGGCGGCCAATTTCAACGCGCGCGTCGGTCCCGTGACCGGGCCGGCCTACGCGCCCGCCTCGTCGATCAGCCGCCGGCGCGCCTCGCGATATTTCTCCGCCGTCCGGGCAACGATGTCGGGCGGCAATTCGGGCGCCGGCGGTTGCTTGTTCCAGCCGATGCGCTCGAGGTGGTCGCGCACGAACTGCTTGTCGAAGCTTTCCGGGCTGTGGCCCGGCGCGTAGCTTTCGGCCGGCCAGAAACGCGACGAATCGGGCGTCAGGACTTCGTCGATCAGCACCAATTCGCCGTCGCCGTCGAGCGCGAACTCGAACTTGGTGTCGGCGACGATGATGCCGCGGCCGGCGGCGTAGTCGCGGGCGTGTTGGTAGACCGCGATGGCGGCGTCGCGCACGCGAGCGGCAACGTCGGCGCCGATCAAATCGACAGCGCGGTCGTAGCTGATGTTCTCGTCATGCGCGCCCATCTCCGCCTTGGTCGAGGGCGTGAACAGCGTCTCGGGCAGCTTGTCGGCGCGGCGCAGGCCTTCGGGCAACGCAATACCGCATACCGTTCCACCGCGCTGATATTCCTTCCAGCCCGAGCCTTCGATATAGCCCCGCACGATGGCCTCGATCGGCAGCGGCTCGAGCCGGCGGACGACCATCGAGCGGCCGACCAGCGGCGCGCGCTCGGCGGCGTCGGGTACCGCGTCTTCGAGGCTCATGTCGGAAAGATGGTTGGCGACGATGCCGCCGGTCCGCGCGAACCAGAAGTACGACAGCGCGGTCAACACCGCGCCCTTGCCGGGTATCGGCGTCGGCAGCACGACGTCGAACGCCGAAAGCCGGTCGGACGCGACGATCAGCAGGTGGTCGTCGTCGACGGCATAGTTGTCACGCACCTTGCCGCGACTGATCAGCGGCAGGCTCTCGAGGGTCGATTCGAACAGCGTCTCGGTCATATTTTCTTCCAATCTCGGCGGGCGCACGGTCGCGACGGCGCAGAATGTCGCGTTCGGCGTCGGTTGTCACCCACCCTTCTTATTTGGTCGTCGGTTTGGCTCGCGGCGCGGGACAGCCGCTATTTCGTCCTGGCGACGAAGGCGCGGTCCCAACGGGCGGGCGGCGGCTCTGCCAGGTAACGGGTACAGCGATCGACATAGAGCTTGGCCGTAGCATCGTCGCCGGCGAGCGCGGCGAAGGCATCGCGCGCCGCGGTGAAGTTCCGGCGGTAGTATTGCGCGAGCGCGCCGTGGAACGCGGCGATCCGCTCGGTGACCGCGGTGTCGACCTCGCCCTTGCGGCCGAACACCTCGTAGACCCTGACCGGCTGGGTCTTGCCGGTCACCACCAGCCGGTCGAGGCGGCGCAACACGTAACTGTCGTCGAGGCCGCGTCGCGTGCCCTCGCCGATCATCAATAGACTGCCGTAGGTCTTGTTGGCGCTTTCCAGGCGCGCCGCCAGGTTCACCGTATCGCCCGTGACGGTGTAGTTGAGGCGCGATTTCGAGCCCATGTTGCCGACCACGGCCGAACCGGTATTGATGCCGATCCGCGTGCCGATCGGCGACAATCCGAATTCTCTCTCGACGACATCGCGGTTGAAAACTTCGAGCCGGGCCAGGCAGTCGAGCGCGGCGTCGACCGCGTGGCGCTCGGCGTCGTCGTCGTTGAGCGGCGCGCTCCAGAACGACATGACGGCGTCGCCCATGAACTTGTCGATGTAGCCGCCGTGCGCCTCGACGACGCCGCTCACCAGGGTGAAGTACCGGTTGACGACATCGACCAGCTTCTCGGGTTGCTGCTTCAAGCCCTCGCTGAGCGACGTGTAGCCGACGATGTCGGAGAAGAAAACGGTGACCCGGCGCGTCTCGCCGCCGAGCGTGAGCGCGTCGGCGTTGTCGGCCAGCTGGTCGACCAGAACGGGCGCGAGGTAATGTCGGAAAGCATGTTGAATGCGCCGCTTCGCCTTGTCCTCGACCATGAAGCGAAAGGCGTAGATCACCGTGAACGCCAATATACTCGCGAGCGCGACGGCCCCGATCGGCGGTACGATGCCACGCGAGAAGGAGACGACGGATAGGCCGATCTCGGCAAGCAGAACACAGAAGCCGAAGGCCAGCCCGGCAATCGGCGGCACGACGAAGAAGAGCAGGATCAGGCCGGCGGTGCTGACCGTTACCACGCCGAAACTCCGCGCCGTCGACAACAGCTTGAGGCCGATCCCCTTGGACAAGGTATTCACCGCAGCCGCGTGGATATAGACCCCCGGGATCGATCGTCGGTCGACGATCTGGCCAAACTTTTCGCTGTCGAACGGGATGACGCAGCGGTCGCTCGGCGCGACGTCGAGGCGCGCCGTAGCCAGGTGATTGGCGGCAACGTGCCTGTCCTCGACGTCGAGAACGAGGCCGAAGATGACGATTTTGTCGCGGAATTGCCGGGCGAAGTAGGCGTCGTTCCCGGCGATTGCGCAAGCATAGAGATCGGCCACGCTGTATGTCGGAATATCGTTGGGCCCGGTGTTGAAATTGATCAGAAAGTCCTCGGCCGGCTGCGCCCCCCCGGCACGCCGCACCAGCTCGACGGCGAAGGACGTGTCGCGCCGGCCGCCCTCGTAGTCGAAACCCGCGGGATAGCGACGCACGATCTCGTCGAGATCGGTCATATCCACGAACGAAAACTCGATGTCGTAGCTCTCGTAGACCTGTGTGAAGATCCGGTGGGTACCTCCATAAACATCGGTCCCAGAAACGACGTGATCGCCCGATTCGAGCAGATTTAGTACTGTGTTGATCGCACCCATCCCCGAAGAGAAGACCCGGCCAAAGCGCCCGCCTTCGAGGGAGGCGAGGTTTGCTTCGAGATCAGTTCGGGTGGGGTTCCCTGTACGAGAGTACTCGTAGCCCCGGTGCTCGCCGGGTCCGTCCTGCACGTACGTGGAGTTGGCGTGGATCGGCGTCATGAGCGCGCCGGTCCCCTCATCAGGGCGCTGCCCGGCGTGGATCGCGCGGGTTTCGATTCGTTTTGCGGTGGAGTCTTCGGGATCGTCCATAGTCCCTGTCGATGGGCCGGGCCGATTACTCTTGTCGTCGGTGTTCACCGGCCGATAGATCTAGTAGTAGTTTCTACACAACACGAGTCATGCAACGCGAAACCAAGATTCTCGTACTTGAGATCGGGGTATTGCTGTTCGGAATAATCGGTATGATCTGTAACTTGTGGCTGCAGCACAAGGACGACGAAGCACCCGAACTGAGTCCGTTTTCCGTTCGGCAGGCTGTTTCGGGGGCGATTTCGGCCGTTGCGCTCACGTATATCGATGACCACGACGTAGGAGGAGTCCGTCGAAGCTGCAAGCGACTGGTCCTGTTCATGTTCGGCTGGAACCTTCTTATTCAGAAAATCGATCCAGAGATCGACTGGTCGTTCAGCCTTGGCAGCGCGTTTGGCTCGTTGGCTTATCGATTCTGGTTCGGAATCGTGCGGCCGATACCGGAACCACGACTGAACTACAGCGGATTTCTGCGTCGGCGACGCTGAGAAACGATGCGTTCGGGAACGCACCTTTTATAACCGTCACGGGATAACTCGTCGGTACGACTATGCCGAGTTCAAACGGACCCCTCACTGGAACACGCAAGAAACTCTCGAATCACCCGCGCGAGCGCGGGACCTCCCCGCCACAGCGTGCGGTCGCCCGGTTCGACGAGGGACAGCAGGTACATCTCGCCATCGACCCGAGCGTCCCCGAGGGACGATTCCACCCCCGATTCAGCGGCCACACTGGTACTGTTGCCGGGAAACAGGGAACGGCCTACAAGGTTGAGATCACCGATGGAGGGAAGAAAAAGACGGTGATCGCAAAGCCTGCCCACCTGCGCGCACAGGAATGACGATCTTCAAAGAGATCGTCGGCGAGGAGTATCTCACGGTCTCGGAAACCAAAGCACTGTTGACGGATATCGAAGCCGAGCGTGCGGCCGATCCCGACCGGGAGATGCGCTACGAGCTCGCGCGTGCGATCGAACACGTCAATCGGTTTGCGGTACTCTCGCCCGAGGACGCGGACGCACTCGTCTCCGAACTGATGGAGTTGGAGAAGGTAAACGAGACCACGGCGTACAAGATAACGGATCTCTTGCCTCGGGATCGGGACGAACTCCGATCGGTGTACGCAAAGGAGCGCTACTCGCTTTCGGGCGAGGAACTCGACGAGATCCTAAACATCGTCTCGCAGTACGGATAGCGGCCGACTCTTTAAGTGGTCGCTTCGCGTACTCCGTTGATATGAGCGACGCAGACCACGACGGGGAGACGATCGTACTCGATTATCTCCCGCATGGTCGCGCCGATGACGACCGGCCGGGCTATCAGAAGCCGCCAATCGCGTTCGTCCTCGATACAAAGACGTTCGCCCTCTCCGAGCTGACGCTTACGGACGACTCGGGGATCAAAATCGGGGATTACGTCGATCTCGATGCCTCGCTTGAGGGCGTCGAAACCGTCCGCTCGATCGGGTACGACGATCTCTCGGGCGGTGCGCGATCGGAACTCGAGTACGTCATCGAGGATCTCATCGAGGAGGAAGAAGACCGTTTCGTCACCTTCTATAACGACGCCCAGCCCATTACCCTCAGACTCCATCAGCTCAACCTACTTCCGGGGATCGGCAAGAAGTTACGAAATTCAATCCTCGACGAACGGAAACGAGAACCGTTCGGGAGTTTCGAGGAACTCGACGATCGGGTTTCTGGTCTGCACAACCCACAGAGTATTCTCGCCGATCGGATCTTGGAGGAGCTTCGTGAGAACGAACTCAAATATCGGCTGTTCGTGCGCGAAGAGTAACTATCGTTGCGCAACTACGTATCGGTGATTTCACCGGAGGCGTTTGTGGAGTGGTTAGTGCTGGGTACATTATCCGAACACCAGTGTTCGTCCTTGCTGTGAGTCATATAATGGGATTCCCCATACCGATCGACGTTTGCGTCGGCGCTGTAACACTCGGGATACTCCAGATCGGCAGGGTCGGCAGTCTGCCATTCGTTCCCGAGCAGCCGCGCCGAAACAACGAACTGACCCGGCGTTTCCGGCCACGTTTCCTCGATAACGATACCCGGTACTCGATCAGAATCGGGATCGTTCGCCTCCAGTTCGTATGACTGGTCATGAATCCGTTCTTCGTCCCATTCGATTCGAAGAGCAACAGTGTGGGGTTCTTCGTCGTAGTTGTTGATGCTGACCAGACCGAGATTCGATTCTTCGGAACCATCCGAAAAAAGACACCCTGCAGTCCCGGTCGCCAAAACGGCTGTTAGCAGTGCACGTCTGGTTGGGGTACTCGTTTCCATGCGATAGTAGCCGACGGATTACATTCAAGAATTTAATATACGTATTTTGTGGTTACGAGACAACATGAGGGGCGGCTACGCCCAGAGCACCGAAACGAGAGGTTTACACCGAGCGGTGATCTACGCACGCAAAATGAGGGATCCGGACGGTCTGCTTGCTCGCGCCGGGGTTCGCGGCGATCCGAACGTCGATCAGCATTTTCTCGTCGACGACCGGGTGCTCGATCGACTCCCCGACTACGCACACGAGATCGACGCCGATCTCACTCACGTCCTCGAAATCGGTGCCGGAACCGGCGCGCTCACCGACCGACTTCTTCGAGAAGCTGATCACGTCACCGCGGTCGAACGCGACCCGGATCTCGTCTCCTTTCTCCGCCGCGAGTTCGCCGTCGAGATCGAAGCGGACGAACTCACGATCATCGAGGGCGACGCGCTCGACGTTTCGCTGCCCGATTTCTCTGCCTGTGTTGCGAACTTGCCCTATAGTATTTCGAGTCAGATCGTGTTTCGTTTGTTCCCCAGAAAACGCCCGCTCATTCTAATGTTCCAACGGGAGTTCGCAGAGCGGATGGAAGCCGTACCCAGTACTCCCGAATACGGCCGTCTTTCCGTCTCCGCTCAGCATTACGCCGACTGTGAGATCGTCGAGACGGTTCCCAAGGAAGCGTTCTCGCCGCCGCCCGCGGTCGAAAGCGCGGTCGTTCGCACTCGTCCGAGAGACCCCGAATACACGGTTTCTGACGAAGACTTTTTCTTGCAGTTCGTCAAGGCGCTTTTCACTCAGCGCCGGAAAACCCTCCGAAACGCGATCCGAAACACGGGTCACATCTCGGGGTTGGGAACTCCCGAGGCGGTCGTCGAGGCAGCCAGTGAAGAGCTAATGAGTCGGCGAGCGGGAACGCTTTCGCCGAGCGAGTTTGCCGCGCTTTGTGAGCTGGCAAGGGAGCGAGGTGAGCCGGAGTGAGCGAGGTTATCGCCGGGCTGGACATCCTCGCGGAGCAGTATCCGACGTTCGGAGCGCGCCTCTCGATCACTCTTCTCGCGCTTGCGGTGGTTTCGGTGGTAAGCTGGGGCGCTACGCGCCTCCGTCAGTGGACGGACGACGGACTCCAGTCCGCGATGACCGATATAATCGGTTCGCTTGCCATTGCTTGCTCGTTGTTCGGGACGACCGCTCTCATTATCGGGGTCTGGGGACAAGCGAGCACCGTCGCGTTCGCGCTCGATCAGGCGAACATCGGAACCGACGCGCTCGGACGCGTGCTGTTGACGATCGGTCTTCTCATGGGTGCGTTCGTCTTCGTGCGGTTTCTCAACGGCGTGATCACCGAACTGCTCGGCGGTCGTGACGCGGTGAGCGAACACGAACTGGAGATAACGTATCGAATTTCGCAGGTCGCGATCTACATCCTCGCCTTCCTCGTCGTCCTCGGGTTCTGGAACGTCGATCTTTCCGGGCTGCTCATCGGGGCGGGCGTGCTCGGAGCGGTTCTCGGATTCGCCGCCCAGCAGACGCTTGCGTCGATTTTTGCTGGCTTCGTCCTGATGTTCTCTCGGCCCTTCGAGATCGGCGACTGGGTCGAGATCGGCGAACAGGAGGGGATCGTCAGCGATATCACGATCGTCAGCACGCGCATCCAGACGTTCGACGGCGAGTATATGATCGTCCCCAACAACGAGGTTAGCTCTCGCACGATCAACAACCGCTCGAAGAAGGGTCGACTTCGTCTACGGGTTTCCGTCGGCGTCGATTATGACACCGATCTCGACCGGGCTGAAGCGGTCATCCGCGAGGCGATCGCCGATCTGGAGCAGCTCATGCGGGTTCCGACGCCCCAGATCGTCGTCACGGAGTTCGGGGACTCCTCGATCGATTTCGAGGTGCGTTTTTGGATCGACAAACCGAGCGCGCGCCGTCGCTGGCGGGCAAAGCAGTCGGTGATCAAGGAGATCACCGAGGCGTTCCGCCGGGAGGGGATCACGATCCCGTACCCACAGCGCGAACTCTCGGAGCGACCGGGGGCGTTCGAAACGATCGAATCCCCGCAAGACGCCAGCGCACAGACCGATGGAGGCGAGGAATGACGCGCGATCTCGCGGAGCGCCGCGGGGTCGAAACCACCGTTTATGGGGCGGCGGCGGACTCACAGCTGCTGGTGGATGCCGCGGTCGAGACGGTCGAAGCAGTCGAGAAACCACTGATGGCTCTCGACTGTGGGACCGGTTCGGGCTATGTGGGAGGAAAGCTGGCCGAAGTCGACGCGCGGGTGATCGCCTCGGATCTCAACCCGCATGCGTGCGCAC
>JADFQH010000127.1 GCA_022561895.1 Methanobacteriota archaeon
CGTCTGAACTCCACCTCAACCTCGACGTCGACGTATTTGCGGTGGAGATCCTCCGCGATCTCGAAGACTTCCTCACCTTCCAGCGGAATGGCGCGACCGCGCCACTCGCGCAGTTCTTCGACGATCTCCGGCTTCGTGTTGCGCTTGAGACGGCTCACGAAGTAGCCGCCGTTCTCGTCGATCCGCGCGAAGCGACGGAACTTGAAGTACGCTAAATCGAGGATCAGCAACCGTCCTTTCAGCCACGATCCGGTCTTGAACTCGGTGCTGTCGTGGGGACGTTCGCCGGTGATGGAGAGCTTCTCGATGGTTCGATCGGTGACGTTGTGGAGCAGGTGGAGCTTCGCTCCAGCCTGCTCCTCTCGGCGGCCTTGGTACTGTTCGCGTAGAAACCAATGCAATCGCAGAACGGTTGCATCAGCAATCATTACGTCCCTGAGTTGGTCGAACTCGTCACTGACAGTGTGGGGGACAGCAACCTCGTCGAGCGCAAACTCGACGAGGTTGCGAAGGTACGCGGCGAACAGCGGCGTCAATCGCTGATAGAAACCGCCAGGAGAGAGTGTCTTGTTGGCAGTAGCGTTGTAAGCGCGACGGAAGGCGACGAGTGTTCGGCTCTCGCCAGCGGCGAAGCCGAACACGAGCGCCCAGACCATCGCTGGAACCTGGAACTTGCTGTCGCGTTCAACCACGCCGACTGCCTTGGCGTGGTCTTCGAGAGCCGTCGATGGAAAGAGCGTAGTGAGCCGCTGTTCAATTCGGCCTGAGGAGGGTTCGTCGGTCACACCGAACTCCTCCTCATTCCTCTCAGGAACCGACTTCGATTCCAGCCGTAGTCACGCGATTTAGCGCTTAGCTAAAGACGGATGAAGAGTAGTCTATTTCTACGCATCTGCTCGTCTGCGGCTAATAGAGTGGACAACTAGCGATAGTATTGAGCCGCCGATTACCTGCCGGGATCAACTAACTGAACCGGGTGCTGACTCGGCCGTTCCAGCAATGAATCCAACTGTTCAAGACAGGAGGTGCCGCTCGCTACGACCGTGCGGTCCCGTGCGTCTTCGGTCCGGAACTGCGATTCGAGTTCGCCCCCGACATCCATGCTCAACTCGTAGTATTCTTGCTTGTACCCAAACGAGCCAGCCATCCCACAGCACTCGGTTTCGGAGGTCAACACGTCGTAGCCGAGTTCATCGAGGACGGCCACGGTGTGGGCTTCGAGTCCGAGCGTTCGCTGCTGGCAGTGGCTGTGGTAGGCCACTCGCTCGCCGTCGCCCGCTCGCAGTTCCTCACTACTCGCCCCGTTTTCGAGTAGGCCATAGACGAACTCCATGATTTCGTAGCTATTGCTGTCGAGGCGCTCGGCCGACTCCTCTGGCAGGAACTTCTCGTATTCGCTGGCGAACATAGCGAGGTCCGAAGGTTCGATGACAACCACGTCCCGCCCGGCGTCGATGTGTTCTGCGAGGTCGGCGTAGGCCTCATGGCTGTGGCGTTCAGCGGTCGCAATCATCCCCTGTGAGAGCGGCGCGCGACCGCTCGATGCGACCTCTGGAATCCGAACCGACACGCCGAGCGCTTCGAGAACCCGAACGGCGGCCTTCCCGCGCTCGACTTGGACGTGATTGGTGTAGGCGTCGGGATAGAGCACGGCTTCACGGTCCGCATCAGCAGGCGAAACGCGCGAGCCACCGCGCGCCTCGAACCACTTTCTGAGAGTTTCGCGTTTGAACTCCGGGAGGTCGCGCTGGCGGTCGATGCCAACGAACCGTTCCATGAGCACCTGCGCAGGTTTGATCCCAGCTACCCAGTTCGACACCGGTGCGGTGGCGCTGCCCAGTTTGGCGAGGGTTGCGTAGTTACCGAAGAGGCGTTTCTGGAGGTCCATCCCGCCGGGTTCCTCATCGGGTGTCAACCCCTCCACCAGGAAATCGAATTCCGTTGCATCCTCTTGGTTAATGCGGTCCCTGACGACCGTGTTTATCCACGGGATATCGATTTTCACGGGACACGCATTCACGCAGCGCGAACAGCCCGTACAGAGGTCGTTGAACTCGGCGGCGCTTTCCTGACTGTGGACGCCGGCCTCCCAGCCCGTGGCGATACCGCCGGAGTACGTCTCGCCGCCGAAAGCATGGCCACCGACGTGCTGGAAGTTCGCACACGAGTTCGCACATGCCGAACACCGGATGCAGTACAGCGTCTCCCGGAGTTGGTCGTCCTCGCGCATCTCCATGCGGCCGTTGTCGATGAGCACGAGGTGGAACTCGCGGTCGTCGCCGGGCCCGAGTTCACCTCCCTCGTCGAAAGTCGGTGAGTCGCCGGGCGGCGTGAAAAGCGAGATATAGGAGGTGATGTCCTGTCCGGTCCCCGACCGAGCGATGAGTTCGACGAACGGTTGGAGGTCCTCGACGGTCGGGACGAGTTTCTCTACGCCCGCGACCGCAATATGGGTGTCCGTCGCCTGCACGCACTTGCGGGCGTTGCCTTCGCTTGTGACCAGCGCGAGTGTGCCGGTGTCCGCTGTGACGAAGTTCGCCCCCGTCATTCCGACCTCGGCGTCCATGATCTTCTCGCCGAGATACTCGCGGGCGAACCGTGTCAGTTCCTCGGCGGTTTCGAGGGGCTCCTCCGGGTCGAAGTGCGCGTTGAACAGGTCCGCAATCTCCTCGCGGGACTTGTGGATGGCCGGTGCGACGATGTGTGACGGCGCTTCGTCGGCGACCTGCAGGACGAACTCGGCGAGGTCGGTTTCCCAGACGTCCGCGCCACTTGCTTCGAGAGACTCGTTCACCTCGATCTCCTCGCTGGTCATCGACTTCGACTTCACGACGTCGCGGCCGCCGGCGACCTCCGTTATGTACCGGTTCGCGTCGGCGGCGTCATCAGCGAGGTAGACGGTACCGCCGTTGGTTTCGACCGCCTCGGTAACCCGATCGAGGAGTTCGGGGAGGCGTTCGATAGTGTCCTCCTTGATGGCGCGGGCCTCGTCTTTGAGGCCGTCGTAGTCGTCGAGATCCGCAGTGGATTCGTAGCGGCCGTCGTTGAAGACTTGAGTGTTCTCGTGGACGTTGTTGCCCTCGGTTTCGAGGAGGTGGCGGATGTGTTCGGCTTTTCGCTGGCGATCATCGACGCTCATCTACCTGTCCTCTAAGAGAACGACGGTGACTTCCATCGGGCCGTGGGCTCCCTTCACGAGCTCGCCCATGTCCGCCGTAGCGCTCGGCCCGGTCGCGATGATGGCTTGCCCGGTGTCGCTACGGATGTCCTCCGCGAGCCGATCGAACGTCGTGTCCATATCTGTGAGGACATCGCTGCCGGCGATGACGGCGACGTGTTCGTCGGCGTAGAGGCTAACCGGTTCCTCGCCGTCAGGGCCGCCCTGGATGACCACGGAGCCGTAGTCGGCGATGCCGTATCCGGCAGCGGTGACGCCGGTTTCCGCGGTTTCGAGTTCCTGCATCGTCGGATCGCCTTCTACGGCGTCCGGCAAGGAGACGTTCTCGAACGGAAGCGGAGTGCCAACTGCGGGAGCGTCGAGAAGCGGGACAAGCGTCGACTCGAACTGGTCAGAAGTCGTCTGAACGAGTTCAACTCCGAGTTCATCGAGGGATGACTCGAAGGTTGTAAGCGGCTCGGCTGACATAGAACGGAATTCATGGAAACAGCCTAATGGGTTTTTCCCTCCATAGATTTTCATGGTAGAATATATCATGTATTTTGATTATATTCCCCGTTGTCTGCGTCAGGATTTGCTGGGTGCTATCAGGCAAAAAGAAAATTACAAAGGGCTGTTGTTCGACGACGAAACATAGCCGAAATTCATAACCATGCCTGATGTGCTCACACTGGCGCTCGTTGGTGTCGTTCCGATCGGTGTTGCGTTCGTATTGCTCGCTGGGCTCCGGTGGTCAGCGGCCCGCGCGATGGGGGTTGGGTGGCTGCTCGCGGGCGGGATCGGACTCACGTACTGGAGTATGGGACCCAACTGGCTGATGGCATCGGCGATCTATGGTGCGCTTCAGGCCGTGGATATCATCCTCATCGTTTTCGGCGCCATCCTTCTGATGAACTATCTCGAGGGTAGCGGCGCCATCTCCACCATCAGATGGTACTTCGGGCAGATCGAAGAAGACCGGCGCATACAGGTATTGCTCATCGGTCTCGGATTTATGACTATCATCGAGGGCGCCGCGGGGTTCGGTACACCGGGCGCACTCGCCGCGCCGCTGCTCATCGGTCTCGGGTTCCCGCCGTTAGCCGCCGCGGTGTTCGGCCTGTACTTCAATGCCCCGAATCCTCCGTTTGGCGCGGCCGGGACGCCCGTTATCGGCGGCACCGGCGCAGTCATCGAACCGGCATTGTCCGGGTCGATGAACGTCAGCGAGTTCCTCTCCATGGTTTCCGCGTGGTCCGGCATCGTCACGGGACTCACGTACGTGTTTTGGGGTCTGCTTGGCGTATTCTTCATGACCTACTGGTTCGGAGACGGCAACGGCGAACGTAGTATCGCAAACGCCGTACGTAGCACCCTCCCCATCGCGCCGTTCGCGCTCCTCCTTGGCGCCGTTACTGGCGGCACGCAACTAGTGATCGCATGGTTCGTTGGGCCCGCGCTCCCCAACATCGCCGCCGGGTTCGCCGTGCTCGCGATCGGCCTCCTGCTTGCGAACAACGACATCCTCATTCCCGAGAAAGAATGGGATTTCCCTGATGAGTCGATGTGGAGCGACACATGGCTCGGCGGCCTCGAACTCGACGAAGTTTCGCAAGAGCAGCCGACAAAGAAGATGTCCGTGCTGCTAGCGTGGACGCCGTACCTGCTCGTTGCACTCGTACTGCTCGTCACGCGGTGGCCGAATCTCACCGTCGGCGGCGTCGCCGTTCTTGACTGGATCCAGAGTTTCACCATCAGTCTGAACTCGATCCTCGGCACGGAGCTCGGATACAACCTCCAGTACCTCTACCTCCCGGGAACGATGCCGTTCATCCCCATCGCCATTCTCACTGGCTTCCTCCACAAGATGGACGTATCCCAGATGAGCACGGCGTGGCAGCGCTCAGTTAAGCAAGTCGCTCCTGCCGCACTCACGCTCATTATCGCCGTTTCGATGACGCAGATAATGATCCAATCGCAAACAAACACCGCAGATATCCTCGGGATGATGGAAGCACTCAGCCGTGCGCTCGCGATGGGCGCTGGCAGCTTGCTCCCCCTCATCTCGCCGTGGATTGGTGCCATCGGCTCGTTCATGACCGGCAGCAACACATCCTCGAACATCCTCTTCAGCGTGCTTCAGTACAACGCCGCCGAAACAGTTGGTATCTCCCGCACGATCGCCGTCAGCTTGCAGAACGTCGGCGGCGGTCTCGGAAACATGGTTTCGGTGTTGAATGTCGCCGCCATCTGCGGCGTTGTTGGGATCACCGGACGTGAGGGCGATCTGCTGCGGAAAGCCATCGTCCCGATGGCGCTGTTCGCGTTGTTCGCCGGCCTGTTCGGGATGCTGCTGACGTACGTCTTGGTCCCTGGACTGTTCTGACTTCCAACCGGCATGCGCCGGAGTTTCCATCTACTCAGAGGTCGGCTAGCTATATTCGTCATGGTCAGATGTCTGCGAAAATTAGACTACCAGTATAGATTTCAAGTCCAGTCGTGCATGAGCAATCTATCTGCCTGAGTTCTGATAGTACCTGAAGTCGGGCAGGTGGTTTGCTCATGCACAGCCAAACGTGAAATCTACACCACCAGTCTAAATTTCGCTGGAGGCTGTATATGACGAATCATCTAGCTAACCTCTGTTCTAGACTTGGCTTTTCTAACAAAGTCCGAGCAGACAGAACCTACTTACAATTGGCCGCCGTTGTCGTAACTGGTATGCATGCAGCTGTCCTCGAAGAGTACGGCGAACCGCTCGACATTCAGGACGTGGACGCACCCGATCCCGACCCGACGGGTGCGGTGGTCGAAATGGAGGCGTGTGGTATCTGTCGGAGCGATTGGCACGGCTGGCAGGGCGAGTGGGACTGGCTCGGCATCCAACCTGATGCGGGCCAAATCCTCGGTCACGAACCCGCGGGCAGAGTAATTGCGGTCGGCGACGAGGTCGAGAACGTGGCCGAGGGCGACCAAGTCACTGTTCCGTTCAACCTCGGCGATGGGACGTGTCCTCAGTGTCGCACCGGCCACGGCAATACGTGTGAGAACGTGCGTCCCCTCGGATTCGTGGAGTCAGCGCCCGGTGCGTTCGCTGAAGAACTCCACGTTCCGACGGCGGACCAAAACGCCATCCCGCTTCCCGATGGCGTTTCCTCGGTCGATATGGCCGGTCTCGGGTGTCGGTTCATGACCTCGTTTCACGCGCTCGCCCACCAAGCCGACATCTCGGGCGGTGACTGGGTCGCGGTCCACGGCTGTGGCGGCGTCGGTCTTTCGGCTGTCCACATCGCGAGTGCGCTCGGAGGGAACGTCGTCGCGGTCGATCTGAAGGACGAAAAACTCGACAAGGCCGAAGAAATCGGCGCGAGCGAGACGGTCAACGCGAGCGAGGTTGAGGATACCCCTGGCGAGGTGAAAGACATCACGAACGGTGGCGCGGCGGTCTCGGTCGACGCGCTCGGGGTCGCGACCACCTGCCAGAACTCCGTGATGAGCCTCGGCACCCGCGGCCAGCATGTTCAGGTCGGTCTCTCGACGCAGGACGAACAGGGCATGGTCGAACTGCCGACGGACATGATGGTGATGAATGAGATCGAGTTCATCGGCTCCTTTGGAATGGCCCCGACGAACTACGAAGAAATCTTTCGGATGGTCGACGACGGCAAACTCGACCCGAGCGCCGTAGTGTCCGGAACAGTGGATCTTGACGACGTTTCGGACCAGTTGGCGTCGATGAGCGACTTCGAGACGATGGGTATCCCCGTCATCGACAGTTTCTAGAGCTTACCATTTATTCCGTGTCCGATCCCGACTAGGTCGATTTGTCATCCACAGAATTCTGCGAAATTTAGGCCATCGGTTGATTCCAATGTTCATAGTGCATGAGAAAACCACCTGCCTGACTTCAGGAAGAACAGGTCCAGTCCACAGGATAGAAGGTCAGCAACGAAACCATCGGCTGACCTTCAGTGAGTAGGAAATATTCGGATCCTAGGGCTTCAACAGCACTTTTGTCACGCCTTCCTCGCGCTGGTCGAAGCGCTCGTACATCTCCGGTGCGTTGTCGAGCGGTTCGTGGTGCGAGACCATGAACCCCGGATTGGCTTTCCCCTGAACGATGAGATCGCGCAGCCGTCGGTTGTACCGTTTGACATCGGCCTGGCCGGTGCCCATGGCCCGCGCCATCTCGAAGAAGCTGCCGAAGTTGATGCCGATCCGTCCGGGGTTCTCGACATGTTCGGGTGCGCCGGGGTCCTCCGAGAAGTAGACCCCGACGACGCCAATTTCGCCTTTCGGTCTGACCGCCTCGATGAGCTGATTGAGCACGATCGCTGGGTTCTCGCGCGCGGCGTCGTAGGGACCGTCGCCCTCCCGGTCGCTATCGATCGCCTGATAGCCAACGGCGTCAACACCTTTATCCACAGGGCCGCCATGCTGCTCTTTGATCTGTTCTGCGGGATCGGCCTCCTCGAAGTTGATCGCGGTCGCCCCGCAGTGTTCTTCTGCGAGATCGAGGCGGCTCTCTACCCGATCGACGACGTAGATCTCCGCAGCGCCCATGATATCGGCACTGTGGGCGGCCATTAGTCCTACCGGGCCTGCCCCGTAGATGGCGACGGATTCGCCGGGCTGGAGATCCGCGAGTTTACAGCCGTGCCAGCCGGTCGGGAACACGTCCGCGAGCATGATGAAATCGTCTTCGTGTTCGTCTCCCTCGGGGAGCTGTAGTGCGTTGAAATCCGCCCATGGAACGCGAACCTTCTCGGCTTGACCGCCTTGATACGGTCCCATCATCGCATAGCCGTAGACCCCGCCCGGCGTCTCCGAATCGACGTTCAGACAGTAGGCGGTATCGCCGTTCTCACAGTTCCGACAGACTCCACAGGCGATGTTGAAGGGCAAAACGACGCGGTCGCCCTCTTCGAGCGTGTGAACCCCCTCACCGACCTCCTCGACGATACCCATGATCTCGTGGCCGAAGACGATCCCCGGATCCGCGGGCGTACGTCCCTCGTACATGTGCAGATCGGATCCACAGATCGCGGTCGTCGTGATATCGAGAATCGCGTCGTTCGGGTCCTCGATCTCCGGAG
>JADFQH010000128.1 GCA_022561895.1 Methanobacteriota archaeon
CACTTTACGCACACGGAGATACGGCGGATCACGCTCGAACAACGCCTCGGTCACGTCTCGAAACTGGATCGGCGATGGGCGTTTATCTCCGACCTGCTCGCTACCGGCGAACAGCGGGCTGAATCCTTTCTCGAAGCACTCTCGCCCGATAGGAACTAACTCAGCACATCGCAGCTTTGAAAGAGATAATTCTTCATTCTATAGATCTGATGATATTGAGAACGTTTATTGGCCTGTAGTAGACTACTGAATTACAATGGTTCCGACGGCCGAACGATATCTCTGGGGAGCCGTGTTCGTTCTTCTGATCGTCTTCGCAGTACCGTGGTTTTTGTGGGGTTCCTCACGATTGGTCGCGGGACTGCCGGTCTGGCTCTGGTGGCATATCGGCTGGATGGCCCTTGCGTCGCTCGCGTTCTGGCTGTTCTCCCGGCGGGCGTGGGGGCTTTGGATCGAGGGGACGCCATGAGCCTCGGGATCCAGCTGGGAATTATCGTCGGCTATCTCGTGCTCGCACTCCTGATCGGCGTTGCAGCCTACCGAATCACCGATCGCACCGCGGAAGACTACTATCTGGCGAGCCGAACCTTCGGCACTGTCGTTCTGCTGTTTACTACTTTCGCTACCCTGCTGTCGGCCTTTACCTTTTTTGCGGGCCCCAACACCGCCTACTGGGAGGGTCCCGAGTGGATCCTCGTAATGGGTGTGATGGATGGCGTTCTCTTTGCCGTTCTCTGGTATCTCGTGGGCTACAAACAGTGGCTCATCGGGCGCGAACACGGCTATCTGACCTTGGGCGAGATGCTCGGTGATCGCTTTGGCTCCCCTCGTCTTCGAGCGCTCGTCGCCGGGATCAGCCTCTTCTGGCTCTTTCCCTACATCATGCTCCAGCAGATGGGGGCCGGAACCGCCCTGGCCGCACTGACTGACGGTGCGATGCCCTACTGGGCCGGTGCGGGGTTGATCACTCTCTTTATGATCATCTACGTCGTGCTGGCGGGAATGCGCGGGATCGCGTGGACCGACACCCTCCAAGGAGCCTTCATGCTCGGAATGGTCTGGCTCGCACTCATCTGGATCATGCTTTCGGTCGGCGGGCCATCGGCGGCGAGCGCCGGACTCACCGCCGATCCGGAGTTCCTCGCGCTCGGTGACGACTACTACACGCCCGCGTTCATCATTACCCAGGCGGTGAGCATCGCCTTCGGAGTGGCGATGTTCCCGCAGGTGAACCAGCGCTTTTTCGTCGCGCGCTCGAAAACCGTGCTCAAGCGCACGTTCGCGCTCTGGCCCATCCTCGTCGTTGCTCTCTTCGTCCCTGCGTTCATGCTCGGTGCGTGGGCACGCGGCCTCGGAATCGAGGCCGAACCGGGCGCGAACGTCCTTCCGCTCCTTCTCGCAGAGTACACCCCCGTCTGGTTCGCCGCGCTCGTGATCGCGGGTGCGGTCGCCGCGATGATGTCCTCCTCGGATTCGATGCTGTTGTCGGGATCCTCCTACTTCACCCGCGATATCTATCGCCCGTTTTTCAATCCCGCTGCGAGCGAACGCCGGGAGGACCTTCTTGGCCGTGTGGGCGTCGTTGTCTTCGCGACGGGAGCCTTTCTGGCAAGCCTCCTTCAGCCCGCGAGCCTGCTCGAAGTCGGTGCAACGGCCTTTGGCGGATTTGCCCAGCTCGCCTTGCCAGTGATGATCGCACTCTACTGGACGCGAACGACGAGAGCGGGGATCACCGCCGGAATTGTCGGCTCTCAGCTGTTCTATCTCGCGAGCGTCTTTCTCCCGTTTCTGCCGATGGCGTATGCGGGGTGGGGCAGCGCGCTCGTCGGGATGGCGCTCGGACTCGTTCTTACGATCGGAATCTCGTGGGTAACGTCGCCAGCTGCGGGCGAACAGCGCGCGATCTACTTCGATCTGGCGGACTGATACCGTCGGCTGTCGCTGTGGAGGTATACCATCGGACAGAACGGTTGACACATTCGCCGGCGGCCGTCCCCGGCGACAGAGTATCAAAGCCTCTGTCCGATGGTATAATTCCTTCAACGGGTGGGTTCGTTCGACGAACAACAGCCGACAGTAGAGAAGCCTTAACTACGCCGACGAAAAAAACGAGGGTATGGCTTCATTCGACACCGCGGAACGCCGAACCCTCGAAAAGATGATCTGCATGAAATGCAACGCGCGCAACCCCCCGGATGCGGATCGCTGTCGGAAATGCGGCTACGGGAACCTCCGACCCAAAGCGAAGGAACGCCGTTCCGTCTGAGGGACCTTTTTCCTCCAAAAAACCCGGACTCGCTTCGCTCGTCCGGTCCGCCACCGCCGTGGTTTTAGAAGAGTAGCTAAGCGATGTGGCTCCGGGACCGAAACGCACTTTTGAGCGACGGGGATAAGAGAGCATGCGCGAGGGTGGCTGAGCTTGGCCAAAAGTGGCGGGCTTAAGACCCGCTCCCGTAGGGGTTCGAGGGTTCAAATCCCTTCCCTCGCATAACTGCCGTGAGCAAACTCGCGAGCGGCAGTTCTCGAACGAGGGATTTGAATCAGGGAGTGAAGCGAGCGTGGCGAGCGAAACGACCGTGGTTCAAATCCCTCCCCTCGCATGCACCTTTTGCTGCACTCCGCTCGCTAGCGTTCGCTTCGCTGGCAAAATCTGCATCAAAACGCACCTCGTTCCCGTTGGTCACTCGGAGCGACCGCTCGCTCACCTTCGTTCGCTTGCGGTGACGGACAGAGATATTACACTCAGACAACGGAATAAATTGAATTTTTAATACAGATAGTAAAATCGAGAAGTTGAGGGAGTCGCCTGCTCTGTCGCTACGGAGGACGCAACTCATTTCATATCAATATAGCGCAGTTTTGTATCCAGGTATTAGACAAGACATAAAATTTATATAAGTAGGACATAATGTTTAGAATACATGTCAATCAGCCCGGAAGCCCGCTTTCACAGTAAGCTATATGATAAGTTAGATGACTATATCCATGCGAACCCGACCCCATTCGATTCGGTTCGGATAGAGGAACAGAACGAAG
Source organism: Methanobacteriota archaeon (assembly GCA_022561895.1). Lineage (GTDB taxonomy): Archaea > Halobacteriota > Halobacteria > Halobacteriales > Halalkalicoccaceae > Halalkalicoccus. Next base: position 3,037 of record JADFQH010000128.1, read on the forward strand.
CTGGTCGAGCCGATGTGGTCGTCCGTAGTCACTTGACGGGAAGCCTTGTAATCGAGGTAAAACGGGATGATAAATATCCACTTGAAAAGCAGTTCGTCAAACAGGCTCGTGATTACGCCGACGACATCGGCGCGGAGTTTTTTGCGACCTGCACCTCGAACGATTTCTTTCTCTTCGATTACAACGGTGAGTTGGCGCTTACCGATGTCGAATTCTACTATCTCGACCTCCGCGAAGCCGACCCACATGACCCGACGTTCGGTGGTGTCATTCCGAAGATCCTGCAGGCGGTCCAGTATCTGAGTGAGAAGGGCGTTCTCCCGAACCAGCGAGAACGTGATCGGATCACTGGACTACTCCGGTCGTTTCATACCGCGATCTGGCCGACTTATTATGCTCTTGCCGAGGCTACCTACGAAAAGAACGCTGCATTCACGAACAACTTCGACGAGTGGGTTGCGGAGAACGATTACACTGGATTATCACTAGATGAACAACTCGAACTCGCTGCAAAACAGCATGCCTACCTCCTCACAAACAAGATTCTGTTCTATGAAGTCGTTCGTGAGAAAACGCCCGAACCAATCGGGACGCAAAGCGGGTTCAAACTCGATTCGCTTCACGAAGGCGTCACCGTCGAGTCGATCGACACTCACGTTCGCCGCCAATTCGGACGGATCGTTGAGGAGATCGATTACGAGCCTATTTTCAACGATGGGTCGTCGCTGTTTGCCTCGTTTCCAGAAAACAAGCGGACACAGCACGCGGTAAACGACCTTCTCCAAAGCATCGAGGCACAAGCCGTCACTGACCTTGACGAGGACCTGCTCGGCGAACTGTATGAAGAACTCATTCCCGAGGACGAGCGAAAAGCCCTTGGCCAATTCTATACACCCCCGAAAATCGCCGAAGCGATTGTTCAGTGGGCCATCACGCCTCAGTCCGATGGCTCCATCCCACAGGTACTCGACCCTGCTTCAGGGAGCGGAACGTTCTCTGTAGAGGCATATAAGAGAATCGCAGAGCTGTGTCCGGCGGCGGGACATCAGGAAATCGTCGACCATATTCTGGCCGTCGACGTCAACAAATTTCCACTTCATCTCACCGCGCTCAATTTAGCGAGTCGGAACATCACGGAGCGAACCGATCGTCTCCACGCTCGCAATGACTCGTTTTTCGACATTGATCCAAACTCCCGAACCCTTTCGACCTACGGTAATGGCGGTTTTGACGGGGCAGTTACCGGCCGCTATGACGCAGCAGTCGCCAACCCACCGTACATTCGTCAAGAGAATCTCTACCCTAACAAGGAACATTTTCGCCACCATCTGAAGAACTACCGCGTCAACGACGCAACCCCGTACTACGACGGCAAGAAGAAACTCAGCAAGAAAAGCGACGCCTACATCTACTTCGTAACCTACGCGTTGCAGTTCTTGCGCGAAGGCGGTCGACTCGGGTTTATTATCCCGGCGAAGTGGCTTGACGTTCAGTACGGCGAACCGTTTCAGCAGTTCCTGTTCGACAACACGAAGATCCACGCGGTCGTAGACTTCAGCGCCCGAGCGTTCGAGGATGCACTCGTGAACACCGCTCTGTTGCTCGTTGAGAAGTGTTCTGACGAGCGCGAGCGAAACGCGAACGTGACCGATTTCATCCGGGTCAGGGAAGCGATGAGTCCGACTGATCTCGTTGATACGGTCGAGTTTCAGCGAACCGTTCCCGATGACCGCTCCCTCGAATTCGAGAAACGTGAAGGCTACAGTATCGTTTCGGTTGATCAAAGTGATCTGAACGAGCAGGGACCACGAAAGCTCGGGTACTACCTCTATGCACCCCGCCCGATCATCGACTTACTTGAAAGCGATCTGTTCGTTCCGCTTGCATAGCTAGCGGTTGCTTCTTTCGGATGCAAGACAGGAGCAAACAAATTCTTCTTCCTCACCGACGAAGATGTTGCGGAATGGGATATCGACGAGCGGTTTCTCAAACCAGCTATCAAGAGTATCCGCGATGTCGATACGATACGAACCGATCCAATCGGTGTTGGCTGGCATATTCTCGATATTCACGACTACGTAGAGAGGGCGCTGAACTCAACGGATACTCTCGAAACCACCTCAGAGGCGAGTGAAATTGTGAAATCCCGGCTTCGAGAGGATGGGTACCACGACTTGCTCAGTTACGTGCGATACGGCGAAGCACAGGGTTACCATGAGCGAAGCACTTGCGCGGCGCGAAACGTATGGTTTGATCTTGGGGAACTGTCAATTCCGGACGTTCTACATCCGCGATTCTATGGTGAAGAAGTGTCGGTCATAGCCAACCATGGACGACTTTGCCCATCAAACAATCTCGTCTGCATTGATGGAGGTAGCGAAAAGGACTTGCTGTCAGCTGTTCTCAATTCGACGCTATATAAAGTTACGTTAGAAGTATGGGGGACGACGCAAGGAGGAGGTGCGCTGAATCTCGAAACGTGGGAAGTCAAATCGGCACCGATACCCAATTACCGTATATTAGATAAGCAGGCAAAACAGATCGTAGCCGAAGCTGGCGAAAGGCGGCTATCGAAGGGAGAGAGCGAGCAACAACTGCTTGATGAAGCGGTTCATGATGCCTTCGGTATTCCAATGAAACCAGCGGAACTACGACGCCTCAAAAACTTACTAGTTGAACAGCGCGTCGGCGGCGCAGCGAACACCGAAGTCCTTCTCAGAGAGATCAGCGAGTTCGATGAATACGATCTGAGTGGGTTCGTAACGAACACTGACGCGACCGTCGCCGACTGATTACTGTCCATCTATTTGCAGGCAGACGGGCCATATGCCAGCAACTCCTACCCACAGCCATGCTCCCGCTGCAGGCCGAAGGAACCTACACGATCATCGGCGTGTTCACCCTCCTGTTGGTCGCCGGTTCGACGGGCTACTGGGTCTACATCGATGGGGCGAACCGCGGAATCGACCGCGCGCCGTGGTGGGGTGTGAGCGTCTTCTGGCTCCTCCTTTTGGGACTGATCCCCGGACTGATCGCGCTCGGGGTCTACCTCTCGAAACGTCCCTAACAACCCGAAAAGCCACGTGGACCGCGAACGGAGCGTAGCGGAGTGAGCGGTAGCGTCGAGTGACCGAAGGGAACGAGGCGCGCTTTTGGTCCAGCTTTTACCGAGCGACCGAACGCAGTGAGGGAGCGCAGCGTAAAAGCTGGGTTCAGAAGAGGAGTTCGTCGTCGTTTTCGACCATGTACAGTGTTCGTGCAGAGATGTTGACCGCGTGATCGCCGACACGTTCGAGATCGCGGATCGTAAGGAGAAGCCGGGAAACGTCCTGGAGCACACCCTCGATCTCGTTTTCATCGATCCCGTCGCCGAGTTCGGTTTCGATCAGATCCCGAACCACGATCTCGCTCGCACGTTCACAGCGCTCATCTAAGTCATCGTCGCGTTCTGCGATCTCATAGCAGGCTCCAACGTCCTCCGCTGCGTAGGCAGTCATTGCGTCCTCGATCATCTCGAGGGTGATCGAGCCGATCCCCTGCACATCGACATCAGGATAGAGATCCCGTGTCGCCTGTTTGGTGTATTTGCCCAGGTTCGTCGCGAGATCCGCGATCCGCTCCAAGTCGGTGATGATCTTGAAGGAGGCCGCGATGAATCGCAGGTCGCCCGCGACGGGCTGCTGTAAGGCAATCAGATCGGTGCATTCGCGTTCGAGTTCGAGATACATCTCGTTCACCTCGGCGTCCCGGACGATCACCTCCTCCGCTAACTCCTCGTCCTTGTCGTCGAGCGCCGCAAGCCCCATCCGAAGGCGTTCCTGTACCACCTCTCCCATATAGAGGACCTCCTCGCGGAGATCCTCGAGCTTCTGTTGGTATTCTTTCCGGGGCATCTTATCCGAACTTACCGGTGATGTAGTCTTCAACCTGCTGGCTGTCAGGGTTCTCGAAGATCTTGCTCGTATCGCCGAACTCGACGAGTTCTCTGAGGCAATTATCGACGTCGAGCCGCATGCGGCCAAACGTCGACATCAATGAATCGATGTCAAAGACCTCTTCGGGCCGGGCGCTCAGAAAACGGAGCAGCCCTGCGCGCAGGGGCGACTGCACCAGGGTGCGAAAGCGGGACTCTTCGTCCCCCGGGGGATCGGGGCGAACAGCCGCAGCGCGGCGCGAGTTCATGATCAGTTCGTCCACAGAGGCTAGCCGGTGTATCGGCCTTGAGCCCCCGACCCGACAGCGCATAGGGTTGGGTCAAGGTAAGCTAGCGGCGTGCCCCACCGTGCTCCGGGTGCGCCGCGTAAAGGGCGCGCCAGCTACCTGTCCGGCCGACCCATTCGTTACTACCGTCCCCGTGGCAGCGCCGATGTGCGGCAGCTGATTGAGGACGGGTTCCAGGCCTTCAATGCCGCCCGCCTGGGCGAAGCGTGCCGGATTTTCGCGGACAAGATGCTGCTGCCCGAGCACGACACGACCATCGGGCTGACGGTCGCGGGTGCCTTGACCCCGGCTGGGTTGGGCGGCTGCATGGTGGAACTCATGGAGCGCGGGCTGGTCGATTTCGTGATCAGTACCGGCGCCAACCTCTACCACGATCTGCACTACGCGCTGAATTTCACGCTGCATCGCGGCTCGCCGTTCGTCAATGACGTCGAACTGTACGAGGAAGGCGTCATCCGGATTTACGACGTCCTGTTCCCCGCAACGGTGCTGCTCGAAACGGACGCGTATGTCCGCGATTTCCTCGTCCGCTGGGGCGTCAACACCCCCGTGTCGACGGCGGAGCTGCACTATGCCCTTGGACAGGACCTGCTGGAGCAGAAGCCGGGATGCCAGGAGTATTCCGTGGTCGCCGCCGCCGCGACGTTCGGAGTGCCGGTCTATACATCGTCGCCAGGGGACAGCTCGATCGGCATGAACATCGCCTTCCACGAACTCATGAACGAGAGCGGCCTCATGATCAATCCAAACAAGGACGTGAACGAGGTGTGCGCGTTCATCCTTGCCGGCAAGAAAAACGGTTGCGTGATCCTGGGCGGAGGGTCGCCGAAGAACTTTTATCTCCAGGGCCAGCCGACCCTCTGGGAGGTATACGGCATACCGAAGGGCGGCAACGACTACTTCATCCAGTTCACCACCGATTCGGTCGTGTGGGGCGGTCTGTCAGGAGCCACGCCGGC
>JADFQH010000129.1 GCA_022561895.1 Methanobacteriota archaeon
GACCTGGTCTTCGGTGGGACACTTGCGGGAGTTCGCTACCTCCTGGCCTGCTTCTTGCCGGATACGGACGACCCCGCGGGCACCCCCCACGCCTTAAAAGGGATGGTGGCGGAGTTTACGTCCCTTCCCCGAATGTAGGACTGCGGACGGGAGTTGGGCGCGGTCCGGCTACCAGGTTAGGCGTCGAGAGCAGCCCTCCGATGATGCGATACGGGGTGGCACCGCCGTCAGGACTAGGCCGATGACCCCGCCGTTAGCCGATGCCCGTTGGCCGACGCAGGAGGATACCATTGCCCCACGCAACCAGAGAAGTCCTCGACGCACTCGGCGAGTTCGATGCCCATCGCCATCGCAAAGGGTTTCTCGCCGCCGACCTCGCGCCAGTCCGCGAGATAGCTTTCGAGGGTGCGTCGCGGTAGATGATAGAACAGCCAGCCATCGCCATACGAACCGATCCACTCCACGGACTGGCGGGAACGACCCGTCACGAGGAGCGGGAGCGTGTCAGTGGTCGGCTTCGGAACCAGATCAAGCGAGCCGTCGAGAGTTCCCCATCGAGAATCGAGTTCGGGAAAATCCTCGGTCCACACGGTTCGAAGCACGGAAACACTCTCGCGAAACAGTTCGTCGCGCTCGCCTTCCTCGATTCCGAACGCCTCGTACTCCGGCGGGCGGTCCCCGGAGGCGACGCCGAGGACGAGCCGCCCGTTCGAAAGGCGATCGACCGAGGCGGCCGATTTCGCGACGTGGAGGGGATGGCGAAGCGGGAGGACGACGCTTGCGGTGCCGAGTGCGATATCGTCGGTGTGAGCAGCCATCCACGCAAGCCACGGCCATGTATCGAAACTCTGGCCGGTGTCGCCGAACTTCGGCCAGTCGGTCGGCACGTCGCGCGCCCACAGCGCGTCAAAACCGAGCTGTTCTGCGTGTTTTGCAAGCGACAGCTCCCGCTCGGGCGACGGAGTCGCTCTGTCCCGACCGGAGAGCGGGAACACAGTCCCGAAGGTGAGCGCTTCGTTTCCAAACAACCGACGGTAGCCCCTGTTCTCGTGTTCACTCATCAGTGTCTATCGGTTACAGTTTTGGCCGGTGAAAGCCGTTGGCTATTCGGTATTTGCCGAGAACGGTCCCATCCCACGCAGGTCCAGCCCCTGGTGTACCGGGAGCGTATGAAGATGCGACGAGAGGTAGTTTTCGGTTTCGAACTCCTCGTTGTCTTTGATGTCGCGGGGGAGTGGCGGCCATGGCTTTCCCACGCGCGATAGCGTACCCAGATCGGATGGATCATCGACGATCACGGGGTAGTACTGCGGGCAGGTGCCCTCGGTAAGCGAATCGAACACCGGCGTTACGCCATCGAGAGTGCGGATCTCGCGGTCCCAGATCCGATAGTTCGCTCGCCGCGCGGCGATTACGTTGACGGGATCAATCCGGTCGATCACGTGTTTCGAGAGCTGTGACATGGGGACTTTCGTCGACTCGTACACCGCCCGAGGAGTCTCTTCGATCTCGCTCGTGTGGACCTGCCCGTTCGTCTTCTGTGGGCGCTTGCCGTCTACCCACCGCACCGTCGAGAGAGCCTGTTTGAGCAGGGGCTGGCCGCTGACCGAACGGCCGAACGAGCGCGCACAGTATCGGTAATCCGCCTTCGTGTACCCGTCGCGAATCGACGAACGTTTTTGTAGATTGCCTGGTAAATCCGCGTTCGTAAGGAACAGCATCGCACCATTGGGGATCGGCAGGGTCTTTCGTAGGCTCGTGATCCCGATATCCCCGAAGGTCCCGAGCAGCTGCCCGTCGAGCGTACTCAGCGCCGAATGTGCGTTGTCGTCGATCGTATAGGCGTCGTACTCCGCACACAGCTCCCTGATCGTCGCGATCTCCTCGCGCGGTTGGGGCTGGCCGAAGTAGTGGACGAACATGACCGCAAGCGAGTCCGCATCGAGCAGCTCCTCGATTTGATCGATATCCGGTCGGAGCGCCCGGTCACAGCCGTAAAACCGTGGTTCGAGACCCGCCTCCCGAAACGGCTCGACGATTCCATAGGGGAGGTACGCCGGTAGGACGACGTTCGTCGCAGCAGAACGTCGGTCAAGCAGTATATCGATCCCATCGCGCATGGCGACCTTGCCGTAACCATAGAACGAGTATCGGGTCGCCCCGCAGTCCTCGAAATACGTCCGAACGCCGTTGCTTTTCTTCCGGGCGAAAACGGTTCGAGGGCTGAGTCGCGGGGTAGAGCGGGTCATTCGAGATTAGAACGGCAACAGCGTTCTGGCGGTGTTGACGACTTCAGCACGCGATGAGCGTTTGAGCGCACCGTGATACGTCGCGAGTTCGGGCGCGAACTTCGATTTGTACCGACAGATCCGACGCTGGTTCGCGCCGACGAAGTCATACCGTTCGATTCCTCTGGACTTGGCGTCAGTCATGACGTACCAGTCGAGCAGGTCGTTGACGGGGATTTTGGCGTCACCTTTCGTCCCGCCCTGCCACCGATAGACCGTATCCTTGTGCTCGATGGCGACGATCCCACCCGCCATCTCACCCTCCGAATTCCAACAGGTGTAGGGCTTTACCTGCCCGTCGGGGAATTTGGTGTAGAGGCGAGTAATATACTCGTCGTCGATGAAATAGGCCATCTCCTGATCGTCGTGGCGCTCGCGCACCCGGTCGATGATCTCTTTTGCCTCGGATAGCCCGGCGATCTCGATCTCGTACTCGCTCTCGTCGGTGTTGCGAATGTTCGAGCGGGCGTCGCTCGATAGCGCCATCATGAGATCGTCCTCGTCGGGGGTCAGATCGGTGACGTAGGTGTAGTACGGCTCGACCCCGTAGCCTTTCTCCTTGAGTGGGCGGAGGTCCTGATACCGATCGACCGTCCGGATATGTGTCAGGTCGGGATCGAGATTCTCCTCGATCCACTCGTGACAGGCGTAGGCAAAACGGCGGTTTCGGCGCTCTTTTTTGCGCTGTTTGAGCTGGTGGCCATCGAGCAGCGCCGCCCCAAGATAGTACACTTCGGTATGGGAGGGCGGGGAGACCACCACCGTAAACGGTCCCTTTTTCTGCTCGAACACGGGCAGGATACCGATGGCCTGTTGGCCCTTGTATGCGACCAGTGGGTGGAGTGTCGTTTCGGTGTGGTCGGAAAGCAACTCGATCCCCTCGCGCTGGTGGAAGGGCCCGGCCGCCTCCGATCGGTTCACGTAGCTGTCCCACTGTTCTAACTCGTCTCCGTCCGCGCGTCGTACTGTGATACTCATTCGTTACCTTCTAGATAGCCGAGGGCCGAGAGGCGATCTTCGATCTCCTCGTCGTTCGTCTCTCTTATGCTCCCGTCGAGTTCCGGATACTCATATTCTTCGGTTCTTTTGACAATGGAAAGAACACTCCCGTCCATCCGAGTGCTGCGCGCGATCCCGAGCATCGAACAGATCGTCGGGGCGACATCGAAGATGTGTGCGCCCGAGAGATCCGCCTCGGTATCGACTCCTTCACCGCTGACCGCGATCATCCCGTCAAGCTTGTGGTTGTAGGGCTCCGTCGGCGGACCGAAGATCTCGCCTTTGAAATCCGCCGAAAGAAACTGCTCGAACTCGTTGGGGATCATCACGATGTCGACCCCGTTTTCGGCGTACGGTCCCCAGAAGTGCTCCTCGCGCGGGGCGACGTTCTCAAACATCGGTTTGCCGTCCGGCGTTTCGATTTCTGAGAGAACACCGACGATCTCCTCGCGGACCGACTCGTACTCGCTCTCGGGAACGATTCCTTCGGGTTCGCGCCCCTCGACGTTCATCCGCAGGCCGAGCTCGATCCGCGAGCGCATGTACGCCGTCGAGCTGGCGAAATCGACCTGCTCGTTGCCCGCTCGACGGGCATCGGCGGGAATCACTCGCTTGACGACTCCTTCGAGACCGGCTGCACGGAGCGCCTTGCCCGCGCGTGCGGGCGTAATTCCGACCTGTGCGGCCGCACCGATCGCCCGACCCGCGAGACCGGGTGAGGGAGCCTGTGCGTCCTCGCCCTCTCGGAGCTGACTGTTCAGCATCGGGAGCCACGCGGGCATGCCCGAACCACCGGTCGTCGTCTCGACGTAGCCCGCGTCGTCGAGAAACTCGTTGACCCGGAGTTCGTACTCATCGTAGGGCCCCATCCCGTGGTCGCTCGCGACGACGACGGTGGCGGGATCGCAGCTTTCGAGCAGGTCGCCGATCTCCTCGTCGACGGCTCGGTAGATGGCTTCGACGTAGTCGTCTCGGTTGGGATGCTCGTGAAAGACGCTGTCGGTCCCTTGGAACTGGACGAACCCGAACTCGGGGTCGTGTTTCGCCGCGAGATATCTGAAGGCGGCCCCGCGCATGCGGACGAGATCGACGTATTCGCCGGGCTGGGCTCTGTTAGAATCGGGATACACCCGGTACTCGCCGAGGGCCTCGCGTAGCTCTTCGAGCGTTCCTTCGGGATGACACTGTGGGTTCTCCGGGGCAGTATAGCCCGGAACAACCGCACCGTTGATCTCCGGCGGCGGGGCGGTTACGGGGACGTTGACGACGACGCTCGTCATCTCGTGGTGAGAGAGGAGATCCCAGAGGGCGGCCTCGCGGACGTGCGTAGCGTTTACCACGTCCCAGTCGTAGCCATCGTAGTCGAGAAAGCCGAAGACGCCGTGTTTGCCGGGGTTCACTCCCGTATACATCGAGGGCCACGCGCTCGCGGTCCACGGCGGGATCTGCGACTCCAATGGTGCGCTTGCCCCCTCCTCGATGATCGACTGGAGATTGGGGAGCGCATCCTTTTCGAGGAGCGGTTCGAGAACTGGATCACAGGCGGCGTCGATCCCGATCAACAGGGTGTTCAGTCCGTTCTCACTCACCGTGTTCCCTCCTGAAAGACCGCGGGGAACTCCGTTGGCTGTTCATCGTCGGTCCGTACTCCGGCTAGGGTTTGAGTTATTGGCATGGTAAGGACGGTTAGGAGGGTGTAAAGCTCGACCACGTTGTTCTGCCCGTCGAGATGTGACTGATAGCACGTTCGAACGTCATCGAAGTCGAGGAACGAAAGCCCCTGGATAACGTCGGCGTGCGATTCAATCGCTTCCCAGTAGAAGTCATCCTCCCGGATCAGTGCCGCGTCGTTCACCCACGAACCGTTGCTGAGATACGTTCGTGGAGGCCTCTCTTTTGCGATGTGTTTTCGCCAGATCGCTTTCAGTTTTCGACCCGTGAAATCGACGGGAAAGGAGTGATCGAGTCCAACGCCCGCATCCGCGTGGGCGATCGCCGCAAGCTGCGGACTGAGTCGCTTCACCGCTTCGTTGATGACGTTTTGTCGCAGACGATAGCGGATCGGCATCCGAAGCGAGAGATCGATGAGGCGGTTGTCGAGAAACGGCGTTCGGTACGGAAGCATCTCGCGGAGGCTGTTTCTGAAGATCACGTCGTCGTCGTTCGTGAGTGGAAAGTAGCCGCTACAGTAGACGAGATCCTCGATCGTCTCGTAGCGCACCCCGTGATGAACGATCACCCCATCCTCCCAGTAGATGTTCGCTTCGAGCGTCGATCGCAGGTCGTTCGAAAGCGGGAGGTTATCACTACTTGGAGCGCTCTCACAGAGCCAGTCGATGAACTCGGGAACGCTCTCTACTTTCGTTTCAACCGGGAGCGTGAGGTTTCCGAGTGGTCCGATCTCGTAGGTTGGTGAAGGGATCACGTGCCCTTTAAACAGGGTGTCCGCGTACATCCCCGATAAGAGTACGTCCACGCGATCCGTGATCTCCTCTTCGAAACCGGTGGCGTAGCCCTGTGTGAACCAGCCATTGAAGTTCGAAAACGGCTGGTTCCGGGCGAGTGCCTGCTTCTGATAGTCGTGATCGCGCCGCAAGAAGACGAACTCGCTCTCGGATTCGATCGCGACGCGCTCTGCGGTTCTGGCCTCCCGACTCATCCAGCCCGCCATATGAAACGACGTCGTTCCGGGACCGAGGGCGGCGAGGTTGAGTCGCGAATCGCTCCCGCCCGAGAGCAGTACACCGTATCGAAGCTCCTCTCTGCGCCACTCGTCGATGATCCGGCTGAACTGATCGGTGAACTCCGTAACGAACGACTCGAAGGGGGCATCGTTCGGCCGGTACCGGGGTTTCCAGTACTGATCCGCTTCGATAACGTTCCCACTGACCGTGACGGTCGTGATCGATGCGGGCTGAAGCTCTTCGATACCCACGAGCGGGGTTTTGACGCCGAACGGTCTGCGATAGACGAGATACTCGTGGAGGTAGCCGAGATCGAACTCGGTTTCGACGGCAGGGTGGTTTCCGACGGCCTCGATCTCCGTCGCGAAGACGATACCATCGCCGGGGGTAGCGTAGTAGATCGGAATCGATCCGAGTCGGTCGGTGAACACCGAAAGCTCACCAGCCGTGCGGTCGTAAACGACGCCCGCGTGGTTTCCGTTGAGTCCGGAGACGAACTCGAGACCGTACTCCTCGTACAGCTCCGCACAGTACCGAACGCTGTCTTGGTTCCTCGGACGCGGACTGTGACCGGTGTCACCGCCGAGGGGGGTGTCGTCGAAGCCGTAGATCTCGCCGAGTAGCCAGAGTTCGGTTCCGCCCTCCAGTTCGATCGGCTGTTCGCCGGATAACAGCGAATGCGTACTGAGCTGAAGGGAGACGGAGTCGCCACGCTGTTCGGAGCTGACGCCGCGTTCGGAGGTAGCCGTTCGTGCCGTTGGCAGTTCGTAGCCCACGGCTCCGCGGAGTCCGACCATCTGCTCAGCCACCTCCTGCTGACCGGCCATAACTGCTACTGTACGCGCGAAGGGATTCAATGCTGCGGTCCGACTCGCAACGCCAAAACACGTATCCATCAGTTGCCATATGTCCTGTTCGCCCTTGCGTACGGTTTATTATAGAGTCTGTAACAGATTCCCGCGTACTTTGGGAGTTTGTCCGCTCCTACCGATCGATGATAGGGTAGTCCTATGGATAAAACAAGCGACACTGGCGATCTCGATGAGCGTATAACCAACTACTAATCCGTTGAATGACGGGTTATCTCGGTGAATCCTATGGGACCCGGCCGAAGTCGGTGGGTTCGACGCGCCTTTCGAAATCCTTTTTGGGGCGCTCGTCGTCGCTTCGGACAGGCCGCCTTAGCTCAGACTGGGAGAGCACTCGACTGAAGATCGAGCTGTCCCCGGTTCAAATCCGGGAGGCGGCATTTTCCTGCGAACGTCAATGAGCAGTGGAAATGTAATCCGGGAGGTGTTTTCCTGCGTCGTCGGACTGCTATACAGTTCGACTGATCAACAGGATCGCGTAGCGATCCTGTGACGGGCGAAGCGAGTTCGTCATTTCGTGACCTCACGCACGCTGATCTCCTCGTTCGTATCCGCGCCGTCCTCCAGTTCGTTTCGAGGACCCGGACAAGCGTCACGGGACAGTTTACGCACCCGCTCTTCGAAAGGTGGACCGAGACAACAAACGGGTGCTGTTCGGGCGAATGCGACGACACTACCCACCGAAGCGGCGCTCTCGACCACGTCATCGTGGTCTTATTCGAGAACCGTTCGCTCGACAACATGCTCGGGCATCTCTACGGCCCCGACGATGGCAAGACCTTCGAGGGCGTGATCGGGAAGGACCTGAGCAACCCGATCCCGGACTGGGCCGAGCACGGAGCCGAGCGGAAGGTCGTGCCCTACACGGTCGCGACGGACATGGACTCGCCGAACCCGGACTCGGGCGAGGAGTGGTACCACACGAACACGCAGCTGTTCAACGTCCTCGACGAGCACAACCGCTTCAAGATCGGTGAGGCAGTGACCGAGCCGTGGAACGCGCCGCCAGCGGGAGCGACGCCGACGATGGACGGGTTCGTCACCGACTACATCAGCACGTTCACCGGCGAGGTCGGCCGTCAGCCGACCTACGAGGAGTACGCCCAGATCATGACCGGGTACACGCCGAAGCAGCTGCCGGTGTTGAACGGGATCGCGCGTGAGTTCGGCGTCTTCGACCACTGGTTCTCCGAGGTGCCCTCGCAGACGTTCATGAACCGCTCCTTCTGGACGGCGGCAACCTCTTCGGGGATCGTCGTCAACAGCCCGGTCAAGAAGTGGTTCACCATGGACGACGCGGAGACGATCTTCGAGCGGCT
>JADFQH010000130.1 GCA_022561895.1 Methanobacteriota archaeon
GGCGGGGCCAATCCAATTCGACGTACCGGTTTCATCGAGTCTGAAACCATGGGCGCTCGCCTTGGCGATTGCTGCCGTCCTGGCGGTGTTTCGCTTCACGCTCGGCATGGTCCAGACACTCATCGCCTGCGCCGCCGCAGGCATCGTTCTACACGCACTCGGAGTGACGTGAGCAATGGACAATGGACCTTGCCGGTGGTCGTCCGGGGCAACTCCTCGACGAACTCGACCTCGCGGGGATGTTTGTACTCCGCGAGATTCGACAGACAGTACTCTTTGATCTCCTCTGCGCTCACGTCGGCGTCGGGTTTCGGAACGATGAAGGCCTTGATCGTCTCGCCCCGGCGCTCGTCGGGGATGCCCGCGACGGCGGCGTCCGCGATCGCCTCGTGTTCGAACAGCAGCTCCTCGACCTCGCGGGGGTAGACGTTGTAGCCCGCAGTAACGATCACGTGCTTCTCGCGGTCGACGACGTAGTAGAATCCGTCCTCGTCGTGGTAGCCTACGTCGCCGGTGTGGAACCAACGTTTTCCACCGTCGTCGGTAAAGACCTCCTCGTTTGCCTCGGGAAGGCCATAATAACCCTTCATGACGTTCGGTCCCGCGATCACGAGTTCGCCGGAGATCTCGTCGAGTTCGGTCTCGTCTTCGTCGACGGGACCACGCTCAATGGGTGAGACGTCCGAAAAGTCCTCGGTGACAACTCGACAATCGACTCCCGGCAGGGTCTTTCCGATCGAGCCAACCCGACGATCGTCGGGGCGGTTGAAATGGGTCACCGGCGAGGTTTCGGTCAGGCCGTAGCCCTCGCACATCGTCACGTCGTAGAGCTCCTCGAACTTCCGCAGGACTTCGATTGGGATGCCTGCCCCGCCAACACCCGCAAGTCGGAGTGAGGAAAGATCGAACTCCTCGGCATCGGGCTGGTTGATGATGTCGTTGTACATCGCGGGCACGCCGTGCATCAGGGTGATCTCTTCTTCTCTGATCAACGAAGTCGCCTGCTGGGCGTCCCACGAGGGAAGCGGGTAGAAGGCCCCCCCATCGAACAGCGTCGCGTTCATCGTCACGGTCATCCCGTAGATGTGAAAGAGGGGAAGAACTCCCAGTTGCTTATCGTCCGCCCCGATCCCGCCCGGAACCGTCGCAATCGCCATCTCGGTGTTCGACGCGAGGTTGTGATGCGTCAGCTGTACGCCCTTCGGTTGGCCGGTCGTCCCCGACGTGTACGGTTGGACCGCATCATCGTCGTCCGCTCGATCGACGACATCGAGCTGGTTGGGAGAAAGGAACTCCCCGAACGGGGTCGCGTTCTCGGTCTCCTCGCCTACCGAAACGACTTCCTGTACGTCGGTTTCATCTTTGACTTCCTCGACGAAAGGAATGAGATCCGAGAGCGCGACGACCGCTTTCGCCCCGCTGTCCGAAAGGAGGTGGCCGATCTCGCGGGCTTTGTACTGGGGGTTCATCGGGACGACGACGCCACCGGCTCGAAGCGTTCCATGGAAGGCAACGAGGAACTGGGGCAGGTTCGGCAGATACACGCCTACTCGGTCGTCCGCCCCGATTCCGCGCTCTTCGAGCGCAGCCGCGAACTGCCCGGTCTGTGCCCAGAATTCGCCGTAGGAGATCTCCCGACCCTCGTAGCCGATCGCCGTCTGTTCGGGCGAGTTCTCGACTATTGCACCCACGTGGCTGACAATATTTGTCATGTTCGTCCCCGACAATGGGGCTCTCCGACAAAAAAGATTCCCTCCGAGTTGTCCAGCGTTATCCAAACGCTCTCGCGTCGTTTCCATTGTTTCGTTGTGGAGTCGGGTGATACGATCGTCACCTGCGTGGCCCAGAACTATGTGAGCCGCCGCCCAATTCGTCGTTATGGTTTTCGCACGCCACGGGAGAGGGATCGGGGCGGATGCAGAGGCGCTTTTCTCGCAGGTCCACCCCGTGTTCATGCTGCCGCCGATCGCCGCCTCGGGGTTTGGGAGCGTGCTCGCCGGCGACTTTTCCCTCTCACTCGGCGTACTCCACATGACCGCGATCTTCGCGGCGGTCTACACCGCCCACCTCAAGGACGGCTACGTCGATTTCTATCTCCGGGGCGAGGACGACGATCACCCGCTTTCGAAGGCGGGCTGTGAACGCGCGCTTGTGGGCGCGAGTGGACTCTTTTTTGCCTGTCTCGCTGCACTCTGGTATCTCGTTTCCCTTCCTGCTGCACTCATCACCCTCCCCTGTTGGCTCATCGCCTACTATCACGCCCCGCAGCTCGACATGAATCCAATTACGGCGACCTCGGGCTATCCCGCAGGCATTGCGCTGGCCATCCTCGGTGGGTTCTACGTACAGGTCGGTACTATTGCACCGATCACACTCGCCTTTGCGCTCGTCTTTCTCGTGTTGCTGTCGGGGGTGAAAGTGATCGACGACGAGCAGGATTTCGAGTACGACAGCTCGATCGACAAACGGACGGTCGCCGTGGTCCTCGGTCCCGAACACGCCCGCACTGGGGCCTACGGGCTGATGACCCTCGCGCTCGCGCTCGTCGTCGGGTTCGCGCTCTTGGGGGTGTTCCCCCCCGAGACGACCCTCGCCGTTCTCGCCTTCGGCGTCGTTGCCGCGATCTCTCGACGAGCGGATTCCGAACTTGCGACGATGCTGTTGGTTCGGGGGTCGTACGTCTTTCTTGCCCTCTTGCTTGCTGCGGTCTGGTTCCGGCCGCTGTAGCCGGCCCTGCTTTTAACTCGCTTTCCGTACAACGGCGAGCCATGGCCGACGACACCGCCCGGACGACGGCGATCGAAACGAACATCGTCTCGCGGACCGCCGAGGATTCGGCGGTCGGACGTAACGAACTCGCAGACGCCCTCGAACTGCTCGCCGCCGATCTTCAGGGTCGCCACTCGGAGTTCGAGGGCGGCTCCTACACGACCGTCGAGGACCGTCGGGCCTACGCCATCGATAGCGCGATGTGGGACTCGCTGTTCGAACCGTACGAGTTCGAGGAACCCCTCAAAAACGCCGTACGACAGGCGCACGAGCGACAGGCCGAAGCGCTGTTCGTCGCGGGCGAGGGCGAGGGTATGGGGGACGCCTCGGGCGTCGTCAGCGGGATCGACACCGCAGAGCAGTTCGAGTAGGTCAGTCGAACAGCTCTCCGGGAGCCTCGACGGTCACGCCGACCGTCCGACAGATGTTCCACAGCGTCGCCCCGTTGCTCGTCACGACCGGAACGCCGAGATCGCGTTCGAGGGGTTCGATGACCGGGAGGGTGCGGTAGTTCGTACACGAGACGAAGACGGCGTCCACCTTGCCCGGATCGACCGTTTCGGACACCTGCCGATAGGCGTTTTCAGGAGTGAGCGCCCCGATCGCGGTGTTGTCCTCGATTCCACGTCCCCGGATCGACGCGACCTCGTAGCCGGCGACTTCGAGATATTCGCGTTCGCGTCGGTTTAGCTCCTTGTTGTAGGGCGTCCGGACGGCAATCCGCTCCGCGCCGAGCGCGTCGAGCGCGCGGTCGACCGAGAGCGCGGTGGCGACCGCGGGCCCGCCGACCGCCGCCGAGAGGTCTTCCTCTAACTCGCGGTCGAACCCCGGACCGTGAAGCAAGCTGCCGGTCGTACAGGCGTAGGCGACCGCGTCGACGTCGGCGTGGGCGAGCAGTTCGCCACAGTCGACGGCCCGGTCGCTCATCGAGTCGAGCGCATCACTCGTCACGGATTCAAGAGGCATTCGGCTCGCGTGGACCGATACCCCCTCCGAAGCGAACGGCGGGAACTCGCGCTCGACGGCGGTGTTCGAGGAGGGAACGATCACACCGAGCCGGGCGCGCCACCCCGTCATCGATCCGCCACCTCGTTCTTTCGGTCGCGCTCCGCTAGCTCGGGGTCCCGATCGGCGGGATCGCCGTGACCGCCGCCGCCGGGCGTTTTCACGGTGATGACGGTATCGGCGGGCACGTCACGGGTCGTTTTCGCGGGGACCAGCTCCCCGTTTATCAGGTTCTCGCCCGGCGTGCCGTTCTCGCCGTCCGCAACTCCTTGCGGCCCGTGTCGGCGGCGCTCGGTCAGCAGCGAGACGGTCGCTGGCTTTTCGACGCGCACGGAGCGAACGAGACCGAGACCACCGCGATACCGTCCGTGACCGCCGCTCCCCTCTCGCAATGCGTACTCACAGACGCACATGGGATACTCGGTTTCGAGCGCTTCAACGGGTGTGTTGAGCGTGTTCGTCATCCCCACCTGCACGCCGTCCATCCCGTCTTTCCCCGCCCGCGCACCGAACCCGCCGCCGATCGTCTCGTAGTATGCGAACCCTCCACTACGGCCGCCGATCGTGAGGTTGTTCATCGTCCCCTGTCCTTGGGCCGGAACTCGGTCGGGAGCCGCTTTCGCCAACGCAAGAAAGACCGTATCAGTGACTCGCTGGCTCGTCTCGACGTTCCCGCCCACGACCGCCGCGGGCGGCCGCGGATTCAGCAGCGATCCCTCGGGCGCGCTCACGGAAACGGGATCGTAACAGCCGTGGTTCGGCGGGATCTCCGGGTCAGTCACACAGCGCACGACGAAGTAGACCGCGCTTTTCGCGACCGAGAGGGGCGCGTTGACGTTGCCCGCACACTGGACTGCGGTCCCCGAAAAGTCCACGTCGATCGATTCGCCCTCGATCGTAACCGTCACGTCGATCGGAATGTCCTCGTCGGTGATCCCGTCGCCCTCCATCACGTCCGTCGCTTCGTAGCTCCCGTCGGGAAGCGCCGCGATCTCCTCGGAGATCCGCTCGCGCGAGTAGTCGATCACGGCGTCGAACCCCTCGCGCACTACGCTCTCCCCGTGTTCGGCAAAGAGATCCGTCAACCGGTCTTCGGCCCGGTCGTTCGCCGCACGTTGGGCGCGCAGATCCGCCCGGCGCTCGCCCGAACTGCGGACGTTCGCCAACAAAAGCTCCATCACGTCCTCGTTCGTCTCCCCGCCGCTGACGAGCCGAACCGCAGGCAGCCGCACCCCCTCCTCGTAGATCTCGCGGGCCCCCGCGGGCATGCTTCCGGGTGTCGAGCCGCCGACGTCGGCGTGGTGCGCTCTCGAAACCGCGTAACCGACGATCTCCTTTTTGATTACCAGTGGCGAGACCATCGTGATATCCGGCAGATGGGTCCCGCCCGAAAAGGGATCGTTCAGGACGAACACGTCGCCGGGCTCCGGATCGCGCTCCCGAACTGCCTTGACGGCCTCGGGCATTGCGCCCAGATGGACGGGGATGTGTTCGGCCTGTGCGATCATTCTTCCATCCCTATCGAACAGCGCGGTCGAGCAGTCCCGACGCTCCTTGATGTTCGGGGAGTACGCGCCCGTGATGAGCACCTGTCCCATCTCCTCTGCGATACTTTCGAGCTGATTTCTGAGGATCTCTAAGGTAACTGCGTCCATCACTCGTTCCTCCGTGCGGTGAGCGTCCCATCGCTACTGATCTCTCCGACCCACTCGGGCGAAAGGACGGTCGTGCTTTCGGCCTGTTCTAACACTGCGGGGCCCTCAATCTGCGTCTCGGGGGCCAGCCGATCGCGGTCGTAGATCGTCGTTTCCCGATAGCCCACCTCGGGGAAGTACGCCTCGCGCGTCCCCAGTTCGGCCGTCCCCTCGCCCTCGTACTCGATCTTCGGGGAATCTTGTAGAGCTGTCGCCGTCACTCGCAGATTGACGAGTTCGACCGACTCGTCCATCCGGTATCCATACGAGCGGTCGTGCGCCGCGTGAAACCGTGTTTCCAACTCGTCGGCGTCGAACTCGCCCAGTGAAACGGTGAGTTCGAAGCTCTGGCCGACGTAACGAAGATCCGCCCCACGGGAGATCTCCGGCTCGCCGGTCGCCGTCTCACCGCGAACGCGGGCTTCGAGCTCGTCGTAGATCCCCTCGATCTCCTCCGTCTCGGCCTCGTCCAACGGAGCGCGATGAGTCCTGACGGCGTCGTGTTTCTCGTCGGCCGAAAGCAGGCCAAAGGCCGAGAGCACGCCCGCCGGTCGGGGGACGACTACCCGCTCGATGTCGAGCGAGTCGGCGAGTGCAACCGCGTGCATCGGTCCCGCGCCGCCGAACGCCACGAGCGAAAACCCGCGGGGATCGTAGCCTCTCTCGACTGTTACCGCTCGAACCGCACGCGCCATGTTCGCGTTCGCCACGCGATAGACGCCGCGGGCGGCTTCGAGTGCGCCCTCCAGTCCGGCTTCCGTAGCCAGGTCGGCAAGCGCCCCGCGGGCCGCCTCGATATCGAGCGTGAGTTCGCCGCCCAGCGCAGTATCCGAGCCGATATACCCGAGAACGACGTTGGCGTCCGTCATCGTCGCGCGCTCGCCGCCCTTGCCATAGCAAGCTGGCCCCGGCTGTGCACCCGCAGAGCGGGGCCCGACCCGGAGTGCCCCCCCGGAGTCGACCCACGCGATCGAGCCGCCGCCAGCACCCACAGTGTTGACGTCGACCATCGGCACTCCAATGGGAACCCCGTCGATTTTCGAACTCGTTGTCCGCTCGATCTCCCCTTCGCGCACGAGGCTCACGTCGCTCGACGTTCCACCCATGTCGAAGGTAACGAGCCCCTTTTCGTCCCCTACCGCCGCCTTTGCACCAACGACGCCCGCCGCCGGCCCCGAGAGCGTGGTGGTGACGGCGTGCCTTCTCACTGTGTCGGCCTCGGCGATCCCCCCGTTCGACTGCATGATTTTTGGAACTGGAACGCCCGTTTCACTGGCGCGCTCCGCGAGCCGCCCGACGTAGCGGTCGATCGCGGGCGTCACGTAGGCATCGACCGCCGTGGTCGAGGTCCGCTCGAACTCGCGGAACTCCGCGAGCACCTCGCTCGACACCGAGATCGGAACCGCCAGCTCCTCCCGGAGGACCTCCGCGACCGCCCGCTCGTTTTCGTCGTGGGCGTAGGCGTGAAGCAGGCAGACCGCGACGCTCTCGACATCCGAGCCGATCTCGCGCGCGAGCTCGCGGACCTCGCGCTCGTCGACCGCCCGCTCGATTCCGTCGGGAGTCGCGCGCTCTCCGATCTCGTACCGGCGTTTTCGCGGAACCAGCGGTTCGGATTTTTCTACATCCAGATCGTAGAGATCGGGTCGGGCCTGCCGGCCGATTTCGAGGACATCTCGAAATCCCTCGGTGGTGACGAGCGCCGTCTTCGCTCCATCACGTTCGAGCAGCGCGTTCACCGAGACGGTCATCGCATGCGAGAAGGCGTCGATCTCCTCACGAGCTACCCCCGCCTTTTCGCAGGCTTTTTCGATCCCCTCCATCACGCCAACGCTTTGATCCTCGGTGCTCGGTACCTTCGCCGTCGTGAGGTCGCTTTCCGTATACAGCGCCACGTCAGTGAACGTCCCGCCGACGTCGACCCCGATGTGTGTCGTGTTCGTCATTTTCATCATACTATGAGCGTGTCGTAGATCGTTTGTATGCCGATGATTACCACGACGAGCGTCACGATCGCTCCCAAGGCGTTCTGGAGCCGGGAGTTCGTATGCTCGCCGAGCAGTCCCTCGTTGTTCATCGCGGAGATGAGAAACAGCGCCAGAATCGGGAGCAAGATCCCGTTTGCGACCTGTGCGAAGACGATCACTTCTACGGGATCGTAGCCCAGTCCCGAAAAAACAGTACCAGTACCCAGAATGGTGAGCCAGATCGCTCTAAATCGCACTGATTTCAGGTCGCGTTCCCAGCCGAGCGCCCCGGCGGCACCCAAGAGCAGGAGAAGCGAGCCCCCTCGTAAATGTTTCAAAAACAACCACAAGCCCATCGCCAGACAGGGCGCGAACAGGTTTTCCGAGGCGAAGATCGTCGCGTAGTAAACGTGGGGAAAGTAGAAAACTGCAAAGAGGGCCGCAACCCTTGAAAAACCTTCCGACAAAACCTCGCGTGCCAAGTAGTACGTGAGAAGGCAGCTTAGGGCCCCCAAGGCACAGAAAGCCAAATATGCAGACACATAGTTCTCTCCAAAAATGTAGTACACACCCGCTAGGAACAACGGAAATCCGGGAGCGCGAAACGACGTGCCTTGGCCTGCTGAATTCCCATAGCCGTAACCGGCTCCGCTAGCAACGCGAAGCGCCAAGGTGTTGTACTCGCGCCCATCGG
>JADFQH010000131.1:0-1028 GCA_022561895.1 Methanobacteriota archaeon
GAGCACGCCGAACCCGCCGACGGTGGTCGCGGCACTGCCGAGCAGCGCGCCGCCGGTCCCCCTCACCGTGCGATCGAGGGCCGCCCAGAGATCGCGTCCGCGCTCGCGTTCGAGCAAGAATCTCTCGGTCATGTGGATGTTGTATGCAACCCCCAACCCGATGGTCAGGCTCGTGATCGTCCCCGTCAGCACGTTAAACGGAATTCCCAAGAGCGACATCGACCCGAGGATCCACGCGACCGAAAAGACGATCGGAAGCAGGGTGATGGCTCCCAACATCGCGCTGTTTTTCGTCCACCGATAGACGAGCATGAGAAAGGCAAACACTGCAACGAGGGTAACGAGCATGCTTTCGATGACCGTCTGAAGCAGCTCCTCTTCGACGATCGAGAAGATGATCAACTGACCCGTCGCGGTCGCCTCCAGTCCATCGCCATCGATGAGCGAAGCGACCGCTCGCGTGTCCTCGCTCGCCTCCTCAGTCGTCGCCGACCCCTGAATCGAAAGGGTGAGTCTGAAGGATTCGTACTCGCCCGAGTCGGTTCGATAGATCAGTTCGCTTGCACTCGTTTCGTCCGCCTCGAACAGCGCGTCGTAGACCGCTTCGATGTTCGTATCCGGCACGCCGTCGCCGCTGGTATCAGCATCCACAAACGTCTCGTTGAACCCCTCGTCCTCCTCGGCGACCGACTCCATGACCGTCAATGGAGTTCGCACGTCCGCCTCACCGCTCGAAAGGACGACGACCGACTCGCTCTCGCCGGCCTCCTCCTCTGCCGCTGCGACCCGCTCTATCCCATCGTCCCGCATAACATCTCCCTCGACGAGGATCTCCGTCTGTGAATCCTGTCGGAGGAAGTTTTCGTTGACGTAGTCCAGATTCTCATTCGTGCTGTACTCACCCACTGAAAACGGTCCCAAGTGTTGCATCCAGTCGGGGGGATCGTCGGCGATGAAATCCTATCTGATGATCCTACGGATCAAGAAATAAATGAAGTTCTGTTTCATCAGGGAATGATCTTATCAGA
>JADFQH010000131.1:1038-8071 GCA_022561895.1 Methanobacteriota archaeon
GCAACGCAGATCACGACCCACGGGGCGCGCTGCGCGACGCGCCCGCCAAACGAGAGACTCTCGCTTACTGGGCCGCCCCCGGTCCCAAAGGCCCGCTTTTCTCGATCGTACCCGCGAGATTCGAGGGCGGCGTCGAGTTCGAGCTTCGTCGCGGGGATCAGCAAGCCGAAAACGAGGAGCGCGGAGGCGATTCCGAACGCGCTTGCGATCCCGAATTCTCGAATTGGCCCAACGGGACTGACGAGGTTCGAGAGAAAGCCGATCACCGCCGTCGCCGTGACCCAGACGAGCGCGACACCTAATCCCGAGAGAACGACCCTCATCGCAGCTCTCGTACTCGCCTTTCCTTCGGCACGCTGTTCGCGGGTCGTGGCTCCCCGCTCGCTATCCGAGACGCGTTGCGTCTCGCGCTGCTCGCGGTGGCGCATGAACACGTGGATCGCATAATCGATCGACAGCCCGATCAGGAGGACGGGAACCGCGACCATGATCTGGTTGAAGGGGATTCCGACCCAGCCCATGAAGCCAAAGGTCCAGAGAAGGACCGTGAAAATGCCAAGGCCTCCCAAAAGAATATCGAGGGGGTCGCGATACGCAATCGCGAGAACGACGACGAAGCCGAGCGCGAGCGGGATGACGATCCCCAAGCTATCGGCGAGCGAGCGGTCGATCTCGTCGGTGATGATCCCCGTCCCGAAGACGAAGCCCTCGTCAAAGCGGTCCTCGACGATCTCGCTCATCGCGAGCTGTGAGTCAACGAGCGAGTCCGAGGCCTCGCCCTCGATCACCGTCTCGTCGTCGCTGCTCTGGGTGACGAACACCGCACGGGCGTCCGCGGTGGTCGATCCCGGCTCGTAATCAGTGGGTAAGAACGCGAAGATCTCGCGGTCCGCGTCCGAATCGAGCAGTTCCGTGCTCACGTCGTCGATTTCTCCCTGGGTCATCGACTCCAACTGTTCGATCTGTGCTTCGATGCTCGGATCGCTCGCGTTCTCCTCGAACTCGGCTTCGAGCTCCTCGCTTCGCTCTTCGAGTTCCTCGGTATCGGATTCGAGCTGTTCGCCCTCCGTTTCGAGAGTCTCACTGCTCCCTTCGAGATCGGCGCTCGCTTCCGCGAGCACCTCACTGTCGATGGCGTCGTACGCAGCCTCGATCTCCGCCGCTGGCTCCTCGCTTCGCTCCTCGTACTCGCTCTCCGAAATCTCGCCCGCCTCCCGCTGGGCGTCGAGTTCGTTGAGTTGGGCCTGCGAATCGACAACTTCGCCGATCAAGCCCGAAAACGTGGCGTACTCCTCGTCGGGAAGTTCGTTTTGGGACTCGGTGTCGAGTTCGCCGAGCCCTGTCTCATACTCGCTCTCCGAGATCTCCTCTGCATCGTAGGCGACCCGTAGCTCCCGCGTCTCGTTCAGCGTCTCGGCCATGAACGCCCCGCGGGCTTCGATGGCCGCCCGCTCGTCTTCGAGTTCCTCGCGTTCTTCTTCGAGTGCCGCTCCACGTGCTTCGAGGTCCTCACCCTCGGCTTCGAGGCTCTCCGATTCGTTCTGTAGCCCCTCGGCACGCTCTTTTTCGATTGCGGCGGTTGCGATAACCGTCGAGAGGTCGCCGAACGGCTCATCCGCGAGCGTTTCGTTGATTTTCCCACTCTCCTCGAACTCCCCTTGCAGTTCGAGCGTGTCGATCAGCGACTCCTTCGAGAGGGCGTTTTCGTCCTCGATAACGATCTGGGCGACGGTGGTGTTCTCCTTAGCACCGAAGCGCTCGTCGATATACTCCTGCTTGTCCGCCTCCTCGCTCTCGGTCTGGAACTGATCGAGCGACGAGGACTGGGTGATCCCGAACACGCCGCCCCCGAGAAGCAGTGTAAGAACGAGAAAAACCGCGATCAGGGTTCGAGAACGCTCGGTTGCGAACGCGATCAGCCGATCCGCTACGGGCACGCACTCACCTCAGTATGGAACACTCGAATCATCAACGGCTGTCTATACCATCGAACAGACAGCCCCT
This sequence comes from Methanobacteriota archaeon, assembly GCA_022561895.1. GTDB lineage: Archaea > Halobacteriota > Halobacteria > Halobacteriales > Halalkalicoccaceae > Halalkalicoccus. The sequence continues at coordinate 3,043 of JADFQH010000131.1, forward strand.
TCATATAATAATTTCGAGTTTAAATGCAAGAATAGTAAATCGAAGATGGCAAGCAGGCGGGTCCGCTACTGGTACATACCCACTGGGGTCGCCTGCGTGCTCTCGTCCTCGCCGGCTTGCTGCATCCGTTTTGCGAGCTGCTCGCGCTGTCCTCTGATCTGCTCTGCCTGTTCGACCAGTCGCTCGATATCGACTTCGATCTCCGTGATCGGTGCAATCGCGCCCTGGATCAGCGCGCGGGCGGCTTCGGGATCGGGAAACTGGGGGTCGCTTTCGACGACCAACCCAACACTGCTGAGTCCCGTCTCCGTCGCGTGATTGAGCAGCGCGCCGGTCGGACCACTGATAAAGCCCGTCTCGCGGGGCGGGACGATCCCCGCCCGGTCGAGGTGGTCGCTTGCTCCCCCGGTCGCGACGCCGTAGACTTCAGGTGAGTCGTCCTTTTCGGCGGGGCGGCCACTGAGATACAGCGGCGTCACCTCGTTCTCCGCGAGCCAGCCCGTAACACAGGCGGCGAACTCCGGTGCGCCCTCGCTCGAAATCGGAACCTCGCTCTGCAGTGCAAGAAGGTCGCGTTCGGGATCGACGTAGATTCTCACAGGTGGTTTGAGTTCGTCGTCCTCGGGGTGATAGACACCGATTCGAGGCAATCCATCGCAGTGAACGCTCGCATAATGGCGCATCGAGAACGCCTCGATTAGGTGGTCAGTGGCGATCTTTCCCACGAGTCCGAGACCGGGAAGCCCCTCGACGAGAAACGGCTCCGAAAGCGAGATCGTATCGTCGTGAATGCTAATTTGTGCCATGGCTCCGATACTGTGCCGACCGTCTTTAAAATACGCCTTTCCTCGATCAACCAAGTCTACTATTTATACGGACAGAGTTCTATTATCCCGGTGAGAAATGACAATAAAGTATCATAATTGCGAGAGTGAGGTTGATCAGTTAACAATAATAGAGAGGAAATAATGTCGAGGAAACAACCAGAATGAGTACGATAACGACATCATCGACCCTGTCACTCGATACGGTTTTTTATATCTTGAGCGACTGCCGGAAACGATACGTGCTGTACGCGCTCCACCGAGCGGAAGGGAACTCGCTGTCGGTCCATCAGTTGGCGACAAAGGTACACAGTATGGAGCAAAACGGGTCCTTCGCTGACGACGGGAGTCCAACGCAGATCGCAGACGACCTCCGCAAACAGCGGCTACCGGAGTTGGCCACGGCGGGTGTCGTCGAATACGATGAACGAAGCGAGACCGCCCGCTATCACCGTATGCCATCGCTAGAAGAATGGCTCGAACACGCCGAGTTCAAGGAGGGAAAACATCCCGGTCCATAGCGAAACGATCTGTGCCATACCCGCACGACAAACGGCGAGCGCCTCGGCCACCGGTCGCACGCTCTTCAGGAACACGGTTATATAGTTATGTGTCCTCGTATACATGAATGGGGAACGTACCGGATGGCTCGTCCTCGTGGGGAGGGAGCCGGACTGATAAGGACGGTTGTAACTGTGTACCGGTGATCGCCGGTACGGGTCAGCGATCACCGGTACGGGGCTCCAACAGCCCTTATGACGGAGTGCGCCGATGAGTTCGGAGCCGCGGGAGCTGTCGCTGGATGCGATCTTCGAGCTCCTCTGTCGGCGGCGACGGCGGTATGCGCTGTACGTCCTCTACCGATACGGAGAGAACGGGATCCCGCTCGAGGAGCTTGCCACGCGGGTAAGCGAGCTTGAGACCGACGGAGACGAAACGTCATACGGAGACGAAACGTCGTACGAACACGAAACGCTCGTGTTGCTCCTCCGGGAGCGCCACCTACCGAAACTCGCAGACGCACACGTTATCGACTTCGACGAACGAAGCGGGACGGTTCGCTATCACGGTCAGCCCTCGCTCGAAGAGTGGATCGAACACGCCGAGTTCAAGGAAGGCAAGCAGTCCGACGGATAGCGAAACCCACAAGCGCGCGACCGAAGTACCGAATATCGATGGAGGTGCTTTCGCGCTACGAGCCGATCGTCGACGATTTCGAAGGATTTCTCGCCGCCTGTGAGCGCTCGCTGCCCGCGGTCGTCCGCGTGAACACGATCAAAGCGAGTGTCGAGCGGACGAAACGCGCCCTCGACGAGGCGGGAATCGATTATGCGGAGCGAGACTGGAACGCGAAAGTACTGGAACTCGACACGGACAAACCGGGCAACACGTGGCCCTACTTTCACGGCTGGATCCACGGCCAGGAGGAGATCTCCTCGCTCCCGGCGACGGTCCTTTCACCCCTGCCCGGCGAGCGCGTCCTTGACTCCTGTAGTGCGCCCGGCGGCAAGACCGCCCAGATCGCTGCACTCATGGACGATTCTGGACTCCTTGTGGCGAACGACAGCAACCTCGGGCGGCTCTCCGCGCTCCGTTTTAACGCCGAGCGATTGGGGCTGACGAACGTCGCCGTTACCCGCCAAGACGCCCGTAACTTCTCGCTCAAACCCGTCTCACTCACCGCCTTCGATCGAACCCTCGTTGATGCCCCCTGTTCCTGTGAAGGGACGATCCGAAAGAACCCCGACGCCCTCGACGAGTGGTCGCTCTCGCACGTCGAGGGCGTCGCAGGTGTCCAAAAAGGAATTTTGCGACGAGCGATTCAGGCCACCCGTGAGGGGGGCACGGTCGTCTACTCGACCTGCACGTTCGCCCCCGAGGAGAACGAGGCCGTCGTGGATCACGTTCTCGAAAACGAGGACTGTTCTGTCGTCGAGTTCGACACGCCCCTCGACTCCCGACCGGGGATCACCGAGTGGAACGAGGAAGAATACGACGATTCGCTGGCGAAGACACGACGATACTACCCGCACCACAACGATACTGGCGGGTTTTTCTGTGCGAAACTGGAGGCGACCGGATGAGTGAAACCAACGATGGCCAGCGATTCGACCGCCTGCCCGCCACAATCGACGAGCGGGACGTCGAGGGCCGAGCCACCCGCGAGGAGGTGCTCGACTGGTGGAACGAACGATTTGAAATCGGTGCTGAACTGTTCGAGAACCACTCCTTCTGGGAGAAAGGTGCGGGGAAGATCTGGATTTTCCACGGTGACGTTCCCTCTCCCACGGAGATCGAGGGATTGGGAATGACGTTCCTCAGAACCCGCCAAGAACACTGGAAACCGACGACGAACGCCGTTCAACGTTTTGGGTGCGAGGCCGAACGGAACGTGATCGAACTCGATCCCGAGGCGGCCATGAACTTCGTCCGCGGCGAGGACCAAAAACTCGACTGGGACGGCGACTGGGGTTATCTGATCGCCTCCCACGAGATCGCTGGCGAGCGAGAACCACTGGGTGTCGGGCTGTATCTCCACGGCGAGCTGCGCTCTGTCGTACCGAAAGGGCGACGGCGCGAGGACTGAACTGTCGTATTCGTCGAGTTACTGAGCTTCGCCGTTCAGCAGGAGTGGTTTGACGAAGATATGTGGATGTTTCAGTACGGGAATTTTCCGCTGACCGTTATGTTCGTACTCGATCACCTGTTCTTCCGAGAGCACAGTTAGATCCTCAGAAACGACACTTACCTGCCGGTCGAGCCGCCGTGCCAGATCTCGAACTGACTCAACACGCTCCCGTGAGAGAAGTTCGATTATTTCCATTCGTCGCTCGGTGAGAATTCGCCGCGCTCCCTCGACATCCGTGTAGAGCGCGTCATTGTAGCCAGCTTGCGACGCCCGCACAATATACTGCTGCATCTCGTTGCGCGCGCGGCGTTCGGGCTGGTTCGTTGCCATCTGTTCAGGTATTACCCGAACGCCCATGTAGTTTTGGGCAGCAGTTACAAAAAGGAGATGACGGACACCGCAGAGGAGCGCGTTGGAACCTTTCGTCAGCGCAGCTACTTCGTACTCGTTCGGGCAACGCCTGACTTCGATACACCTGATGAGTTCGCCGCTGTCCTGTACTACGAATCCGACTCCAGTGAAACAACGCAGATCGCGCGTATCGACACCGCCCATGGCTACACTCATTTCGACCGACTCTACAAACGCGGCGAGCCGAAGGACGCAGTCGAAATGGATCTCTGGGAGGCGTGGACACATTTGAAATCGGACTGGCGTACCTACGCTGAATCATACGATAGCATGATTCGGATCGAGAGTAAAATGACCGTTATACTGTCGTCTGTGAGCCGTTGAGCTGATTTCCTGACTGTGCTGGTGAATCAGCCCAAGTAACTACAGCGGATAACCGCTATCCACACGTTTTAATCGGGGTCCGCTCAACCCCCGATAGTGCGCTGGGAGTATCGAAACACCGTCCTCGTCCTCTGTACGCTCGCCTTCTTCGCGACGATGGTCGCCCGGCTCGTTATTAGTCCCGTGGTCCCCGCGATCGAGACCGAGTTCGGGGTCACCTCGGCGATCACGGGCGCGGCGCTGACGGGCCTGTGGATGGCCTACGCCCTCGCACAGTTTCCCTCGGGGATCCTCGCGGATCGCTACGGCGAGCGGTCGGTGATCCTCGCCGCAGTCGGCCTGACCGCCGTCGCGAGCGGGCTGCTCGCGCTCTCGCCGTCGATCTGGACGTTTCTCGTCCTGACGGTCTGTCTGGGGGCCGTTGCAGGGCTCCATTACAGCGTCGCCACTACCCTACTAACGAAGGAGTTCGACGACATCGGCACGGCGATCGGGAAACTCCAGACCGGCCAGGTGCAGGCCTACGCCACGGGGATAGCGTTCGGAGTTCTTGCCATAATTCTGGCCCTGCTGTTGGCATAGAGATCAACTAGATGCCCGTGATTTTAATTGGAAATTAAATGGTAGAAGGTTACAACGGACTGTTGACGGCGACGGTGTTCCTGCCTGCGGTGGGAGCGTTGGTCTTGCTGTTGTTGGTCAAAGGCGACCGAAACGTGCGGAATTTCGCCGTTCTGGTCTTCCTGGCCGACCTGGTCCTGTCCCTGTTGGTGTTCGGTTTCTTCGACCGGAGCGAGGGCGCGGACCGGTTCCAGTTCGTGGACAAATTAACCTGGATCCC
>JADFQH010000132.1 GCA_022561895.1 Methanobacteriota archaeon
CGGGTATCTCCCCTACGAACCCGGTAGCCACACCGTTTCGTTCGCTCCCACGGGCGAGGATCTCGCTGAAGCCGTGCTCGAAGAGCGGGTCGAACTCGACGCCGGCGAGTACACGCTAGCGGCGGTCGGCGAGCTGTGTGCGGTCAGCGGGCGCTCCCTGCAGATACGCCAGTTCGAGGACGAAAACGGCCCGACGAACGAGGGGACCGCCCGAATTCGGGCGGTCCACGCTTCACCCGACGCCCCCGCGGTCGATGTCATCGTCGACGACGAGCGCGTCATCGAGGATCTCGAATTCGGCGACGGGAGTTACACGGAGATTCCTGGCGGTGAGGGTATTCTTGGCGTCGCCGAAGTCGGAAACGACGAGCCGTTCGCACGGTTTGCGATCGAACCGGAGGCAGGAAGCGTCTACACCGGCTTCGGCGTCGGGTATCTCGAACCGGAAGCGGCCCCCGAACGTGCACAGGAGATCCCCTTCTCGCTCGCCCTCGTCGAGGACGCGACACCCGGCGAGCGCTAATCCGCGTTAGTCATCCAAGGGTTCGCGGAGATCGATCCCCGATCCGTTCCCCTCGTCTTCGTCGCTTTCATCGTCTTCCTCGGCCTCTTCGTTGGCCGATTCGTCCCCGGTCTCGTCGGCGTCGTCCGAACTGTCCTCAGTGTCATCGGTGTCGGTATCACCGCTATCGAAGACGCCGCTGTCCTCGGATTCGTCCTCCGCTGGTTCGCTCTCTTCGGACTCGTCGGCGTTCTCAGTATCGGCCCCTCCATCGTCTCCGTCTTCAGTATCCGACTCGTTGGATTCAGTCGTTTCATTGACGGTATCGGTTTCATCCGACTCGGTCTCCTCCGCTGTCTCTTCTGCTTCCTCGGGCTCATCATCCCCGCTCGGAAGACTCGCGGCATCCTCATCGGAGAGAACGGTTCCGAGTCCGCCGGTCATCGCGACCGCACCACCGACGACGACGAACGCGACGAGAATGAGCGCGAGCCATTTCGAACTCCCGCCATCGGTCTCGACCGGCGAGTCCGCAAAGTCCCGGCGGCCCCCGAGGGTGATAACCCATAGTCCTGTCAGACCGACCCAGTACGCAAGCATCGTCGGGATCGCGACGAGAAACATCGTCAGTACGCTTGCAGGGGTGAACACACCCGAGACGGCGAAAACGGCGATGGTGACCTCCCGCCAGCGATTTCGCATCCCGCGATAGGAGGCGAGTTTGCCCCGAAAGAGCATCCACATCGTCACCGGCACGCAGGCGAGCAAGCCGACGCCCACGGTCGTGTAGATGATGAGCCACGAGAAGCTGCTGATCCGATAGGAGATGACCATCTCGGCCTGAACTGCGTCGTAGACGAGAAAACCGATCAGGCCGGGGGCGATGTAGTAGTAGCCGAGGAAGGTCCCCCCGGCGAGCGCGAGCGCAAAGGCGACCGTCCACTCGTACACCACCGAACGCTGGCCCGTCGTCAGTCCCCGTTCTTTCATCGCGGGCCACGCGTAGTAGAGCACCATCGGGAGGATCGAAAGCAGGCCCGCGAGCGTACTCACTTTGATGATGAAGATCAGCGTTTCGACCGGATGAAGGTCGATGATCCGGATGTCGTCGATGCTGACGACCGCCGCGGGCATCCGTGAGACGAAGTCCTGGGTAATGATCCGCACCCCGCCCATGTAGAAGAACGTAAAGACCCCCATGAGAACGAGTCCGAAAACCCCGAAGATCCAGAGTATTCGCGATCGGAGGCTGTCCGCGATGAACTTGATGTCGTAGATATACCCCCCAATATCGTCCTCGTCTTTTTCGTCCGAAAACGAGGCGAACACTCCGGAGGCAGTTCCCGTAAGAATCCCGCCAACGTCTTCGTCTTCGTCGTCCGTGGCCTCGTCTTCGTCGGTCGTCGTGTCGGCCGTTTCGCCGGCGGCGGACTCGGTTTCTGCGGGCTCTTCGGTCTCGTCCTCGTGGACGGCGTCGAAGCGATCGAGAACGGCTTGGGCCTTGTCGGGATCGTCCGCTTCCATCGCCTCGCGGGCGATCCCGAGTGCTTCATCCTCCGAGAGGTTCTCGAATGCCGCTTCGGGCGCAGCACGGACACCCGAAGCGTCGAGTCCCCCGATATCGATCGCCGCGGGATCTCCCATCCGACCGCTTTCACCCTCTTCGACCGAGGAGATCACCAGATAGAACGCGACGATCAGGAAGGAAAGACCGAAGAGGGCGGCTCCGACCCCGACAGACAGAGCGACTTCCTGCGGGACGCCGAGGAGCTCTTGGAGCCAGAGGGCTTCGGGAAGGACGATATCTCGCGGGGCGAACAGAGCGTCGTTGAGATACTCACCGAGTCCAAAGATGAGTACGAGATAGAGTCCCGAAGCGAGCAACAACGGAACGCCGAGCAGTGTGCCGATGTTGTGCTTGAACGTCCCAACAACGTTGGCCCGACCACCGCGTTTTATGTTGACAATAAAACGCGTGAGTCCGAGCGAAAAGACGTACAGAACGATCAGTGGGAGCGCCCACATGATCTGTGAGATCGGGTCGGGCGGCGAGAACATCGCCCCGAAGATGAAGATGCCGAGGATCGCGTACTTCCACTTGTCCCTGAACGTCTCGTAGGGAACGATCTCGCTGTAGGCGAGCGAACTCATCATCAGCGGGAGCTGGGCGGCAAGCCCGAAGGAGATCGTGAGTAACACGAGAAATTCGGTCCACATGACGATCGACCACGTCGGGTGGATGCCGACGTTGAACGAGAACTCCGCGAGAAAGCCGAGAATCAGCGGGAAGAACAGACCATACGCGTAGGCAACGCCGCCGACAAAGAGGAGAATCGACATGATACCCATCCCGACGAGCTTCCACCGCGGGATCGGAGCCTGCGGCCAGTAGCCCCGATCGCGAAGCTCGTGACGCGAAAGATAGAGCAGGGGGGGAATCGCGATAAGAATACCTGCAATAATCCCGATCTTCGCCTGAAGCAAGATCACTTCGAAGGGAGTGGTGACGATGATCTCGTGTTGCTCTGCGACCGCCGCGGGCATCTCGGATTCGGTGACCGCCTGGAGCCAGTCCCAGACGACGGCTCTGAGCGCATAAAAGGTCCCTAAAAACCCGACGACGAAGATAATGAAAACCTTCTGGAGATGCGTTTGGATCGTCGAGAGAACCGCTCCGATCGTCTGTCTCCCGCTGTCCAGACTCCGAGCGGTATCCTCATCAACGATCGAACTCGCCATTCACGGAGGCTAGCCCGTAGGCGGTTATCAATCTTCTTCTCTCGATACGCTTGTGAGCGCGAGCTGAAAACGAAAACGGGACCGAGAAAGAAAGCCTATAACCGCGGGGACACCTACACCGGGTGAATGGGTGAGCGTCGCGCGAACGGCGAGTACGCCACGGACGGCGGAACGTCCACAGCGACCGCCACGGCCGACGACGACGTTGGCGGCATCTCCGCGCCCACTGAAGATCAGGAGATGCCCCTCGCCGATCACATCGAGGAGATGATCAAACGGTTGGCGATCGTCATCGTCGTCGCCGGATCGGTCAGCATCGTCGTTTTCCCGCTCGCGGACCAGCTCATCAACTTCCTGTGGTACTCCGTCCTGCCCGAGGGGGATGTCGCCCAACCCCGAGTGTACGGCCCTCTTGAGTTCATTTTGGCTCGTATCAAGGTCGCGAGTCTGGCGGGACTGATCATCGCGCTGCCGGTGATGGTTTATCAGAGCTACCGGTTTATGCGCCCCGGCCTGTATCGAAACGAACGTAAGTACTACCTCGCAGCGGTCCCCACCAGCCTCGTTCTTGCAGTGTTCGGCGTCCTTTTCGCATATTTCGTCGTCCTCCCCGCGATCTTCACGTACTTTCTGACCTACTCACAGGACGCTGGCACGATCGCCTTCGGGCTTGGCGACACCTTCGGACTGATGCTCATTCTGATCGCGTATCTCGCCGTTGTCTTCCAAATTCCGCTCATCATCATGCTCGCGATCATGATGGGAATCACCACTAGGGCGTGGCTTGCGGACAAACGGCTCTACTTCTGGGGTGGCTTTTTGGGACTCGCCTTCATCTCCAGTCCCGATCCGACCGGGATGGCCCCGATTATCATCGCACTGACGATGGCGGGCCTGTTCGAGGGGACGCTGCTGGTGTTGAAGTGGGTCGGACGGTAGCTTCACTCAGTCTCGAACGGCGTAGCCGTCCTCTTTGAGCGCCGCTTCGATCTCGCGTTCGAACTCGATCGCGAGGTTGTCGTCGAACGTCTCGATCGAGCGATCCTGATGCCAGTGCTCGATCGTGCCGGCGTCGGCGTCGAGCAGCCGGTAGGTCCGTGAGAACTTCCGACCATCGTTGCCGTAGGCCGTGACCGTGACGTGGGGCGTCCCACCATCCTTTCCCTCCCGCGGTCCGGTCCGAACGATGCTCACTCGCTCGAACTCGGTGAGGTTCGTGCTCACGACGCCGGTCGCGAGGTTCCCCTCGCAATCAGTTCGATTCCACTGTTCGGGTTCGTCGGTCGTGAGATCCCGAACCGTCACCGCTTCGGACGTGATCTCCTCGACCGCCCACGTCTGGAGCGTCGTCGAGGCGAGCTCCGAGCCACCATCGCCGAGTTCGAACGTCCCGCGGGCACGAACGTCGCCTTCCTGGATATGATCGCCCTCTCGAACGCGGATGTAGACCGGCCGGTTGATCGGCAGATCGATGAATATCTCGTTTTCATCCAGCCCGATCCCCGCCGTTACCCCCTTGATCTCGCGGGTCACGACCGTCGTCCCTCGTTCTTCGTGTGCCATCAAGTCACATACGACGGCGAGCGACAAGAACCTTCTACACGTAGCTAAACCACTCGTCGTACTCGTCGGTTCGCCGTTCGACCACGTCGAAAAACCGCGACTGGATCTCCTCGGTAACGGGCCCGCGCTCGCCGACCGTCACGTTATCGACCTGCTTGATCGGTGTGACCTCCGCGGCAGTGCCGGTAAAGAAGAGTTCGTCCGCAGTATGAAGTTCGCCGCGGCTGATCGTCGCCTCGTCGTGGACGGTGTAGCCCAGATCGCGGGCGATGGTGATCACGCTGTTTCGGGTGATCCCGTCCAAGATCCCTTCGGCGAGTCCGGGCGTGTAGATCTCGCCGTCGCGAACCAGAAAGAGGTTCTCGCCGGGCCCCTCGGCAACGTTGCCTTCCTTGTTCAGGACCAGCGCCTCGACGTAGCCGTGGCTTCGTGCCTCCTCGCCGGCCAGCAGGCTGTTGACGTACAGACCCGTGGTTTTGGCGTTGGTTGGAATCTGACTGGAGGCGTGTTTGCGCCACGAGGAAACCTTGACCTTCACCCCGTTTTCGAACGCGTCCTCGCCGAGATACGCGCCCCACGGCCACGCCGCGATCGCCACCTGAGTGGGACAGTCCTGCGGGCTGACGCCCAGGCTGTCATACCCATAAAAAGCGATCGGGCGGATGTAACAGGACTCCATTTCTTGGCGACGAATCAGCTCTTTTGTCGCTTCCTCGAGCTCCTCGGGTTCGTGGTCGATGTCGAGGCCGTATGGCTGACCCGAGTCATAGAGGCGCTGAATGTGCTCGTCCCAGCGGAAGATCGCCGGGCCTTCTTCAGTGTCATAGCAGCGAATGCCCTCGAAAACGCCGGTTCCGTAATGCAGCCCGTGACTGAGGACGTGGATCTGTGCGTCCTCCCAGTCGGTAAACTCGCCGTCCATCCAGATCGTATCGACGTCCATCTCGTCGAATCCCATACCCGGCCATCGAAGCCCATCATCTTAAGATAGCGGAATCATGCCGGCCCAACGCTTTTCGAGCGCGTCGCCGTGTATCCGGCATGGGAAAACTCGACGATACGACCGCCCTCGTGACGGGCGGGTCACGCGGCATCGGTCGCGGTATCGCGGAGGGGTTCGCCGCGGAGGGCGCACGGGCCGCGATCAACTACCGATCGAGCGAGGACGCCGCCCGCGAGGTCGCAGAATCGATCGAAGACGATGGCGGCGAGGCGATCGCCGTGGAAGCCGACGTGAGCGATCCCGAGGCCGTCGAGGGAATGGTCGCCAAGTGCGAGGATGAGTTCGGCCGGATCGACGTGCTCGTCAACAACGCGGGACTGCTCACCCAGTCGCCGCTCGTCGAGATGGACCTCGATCAGTGGCGCGATACCATCGATACCGATCTGACGGGGACGTTCCTCGTCACGCGCAACGTCGTCCCCGGAATGCTCGATTCGGGTTCAGGGAAGGTAATAAACGTCACCTCGCAGCTGGGAATCAAGGGCGCGGAGGAGATGACCCACTACTCCGCCGCGAAAGGCGGCGTGATCTCCTTCACCCGGGCGCTCGCCCGCGAGGTCGGTCCCGAGGTGCAGGTGAACGCGATCGCACCCGGCCCGATCGAGACGGATATGCTCGACGACATCACCGAGGAGTGGCGCGAGAACAAGGAGGCGGAGCTTCCCTTAGAGCGCCTCGGCGCGGTTGAGGACGTGGTGCCGACGGCCGTCCTTCTGGCGAGCGATGGCGGCGACTACTACACCGGCCAGACGCTCAGTCCGGACGGCGGCGACGCGATGCATTAGAGCCGACCGAGGAGCTCCGCTCCCTCGACGTAGGGCAGGTCGTGGCGCTCGGCGTAGGCGCGAGAACAAGGAGGCGAACGGTTTTATCCGAATAGCACTATTTTTCTGATGATGGCAAGTGCGACGCGCGAGAGTTCGTCAGAAGGAGTCGTCTTCATTCACGAAGAAGACGGGTCAATCACGGCAAAGGATATCGAGACAGGAGTCGCATCCTTTGGTGAGACGAAATCCAAAGCGTTGGCAATGCTCGCAGAAGCACTTGAGCTCCACGAAGGAGGTGGCGAGCCAGTGACTGATGAGGACTTCCGTGAATGGGGTATTGATCCAGCGACGTTCGATGACAGAGAGCTACCGGAATTTATGCGGTAGGATGGTTCGGACGGCGTTCGATGGGCGGACGATCGCAAACGTCCTCACCAGTCATGGGTATGAACCAGTCGATCGGACCGGTAGCCATCTAAAACTTCGCTACGAAAATCCGGACACTGACGAGGTACGAATCGTCACCGTTCCAATGAAATCCCGCGATCGAATACCCCAAGGAACACTCAGATCGATTGCCGAACAGTGTGGCGCGAAGAACTTTCGCGAGTGGTGTCACTGGATCGATGAGAGTTCGTGATCCTACAGCCGACCGGTGAAATCCCGCCCCTCGACGTAGGGCAGGCCGTGGCGCTCGGCGTAGGCGCGTGCGTCGATCGGGGAGAGCGCTTTTCCAGTCGCGTCATCCAGCATCTCACAGACGACGACCGCCTGTGGCAGACCGGCAGTCTCCGCGAGTGCAACCCCGAACTCCGTGTGTCCCTCACGCGCGTTGAGCAGCCCCTCTGCGGCCCGGAGCAGGTGTACGTGGCCCGGCGCGCGAAACGTCCTCGCGAACGCTTCAGGATCGGGATCGCTCGCGGCCTCGGCCAGCGCCGTGATCGTCAGCGCGCGGTCCTCGTCGGTGATCCCGGTACGGGTATCGCGGTGGTTGACCGTGAGCGAAAACGAGGACCGGGCGTCGTAGGCGAGATCGTGGTCGCTTGCTGCGGGATGGTCGATGATCTCCTGTGCGAACGGGAGCGAGAGTGCATCTGCGACGCCGGCAGAAAGGGCGACGCAGACCAGCCCGCCGGCGTCGTTTCGAAGGCGGGCGATATCTCCCGGAGCGACCGCGCCGGCGGGGTAGATCAGATCCGTCTCACCCTCGCGGTCGTCAGCGTCGTGGATGAGTACCGGAGAGCCCGCACGAAACGCCCTGATGGCGCGATTCGTGGCGTCGCGCTGGCGCTGCGTCATTTCTCCTCCACGTGAACCGAGATCCGATCCTCGTCGTCGAGTGTGAGCTCCTCGCGCAGCTTTACGGGTGCGATCAGTTCGAGCTGGTCCTC
>JADFQH010000133.1:0-4596 GCA_022561895.1 Methanobacteriota archaeon
CCGGTTCTTAACAAGCCTTTTTATACTTACGGAGCTGAGTTAATAACGCAATGGCATACACCTGTTCCAGCTGTGACGCGGAGTTCGGATCGGCAGCAGCGATCTCACAACACGTCGGGCTGCACCACAACACCTGTGCGGAATGTGACGAGACGTTCGACGACACCGACGGGCTTCGCGACCACATTCACGAAACCCACTGATTCCACGAGTGCGGCTCTGTTACGGCACTACTCTGATCGGCAGAACAAGTGTCGATCCACGATACCGCGCCCACGCAAGCGATACCTAAATACCGCCGCTGATCATTGGGCCAAACGATTGGCATGTCGCTTTCCGAACTCATTGCGGGGGTCGAGGAACACGAGCTCACGCTGACGGTCTACAACACCGAGGATGTGGTTTCCGACCTCCGCGAACGGTTCGCTGACAGAAATCTCGCCGTCAAGACTGGCAAGACGGACGCGGGCCCCGAGCGGTTCGTGGCTCTCGATAAGGACGGTAGGTTCGTCGGAGCCGCCGGTCTCGACGAGCTGCTTGAGGACCCGCAGCCGAAACGAGCGAGCTTCGACAGCAATCCCTTCCGGCCGATCCTCGATCAGCTGGATGAAACGCTCTTTACCTCTTACAGTCGAAAAGAGATGCTCGCAGCCACCCGCGAGATCGAGGATCGAGCGTGGCGCGTCGGAAAGGGCCAGCTCCATGTGGGCTTTCAACGGGTTTCGACGCTTCTGACGCAGCTCGAAACCTACAGCGCACTGGGTGCGCGCGATGCGCTCACCGTCCACACCTACGCAACACCCGACACCGATCTCCCGAAACAGGACGAGTTCGTCGTCCACGCCGAGGAAACCAATGAGATCGCGAACACGTGGTTCGTCGCGTTCGACGGTGCGGGTCTCGATACGAACAAATGTGCGCTGGTTGCAGAGGAACGCGCGCCGGGCGAATTCTACGGATTTTGGACCTACGATCCCGACACGGTCGAGTACATTATCACTCATCTTTCCACGACATATCTTCGGCTCGACGCCGATGGCGGCAACGAGTTTCAAAACTGCCCCCCTCGCTAACCGGCCGATAGAAACCTCAAATCCTTCATTATCGTTGCTTGCTAATGGATGGCAAAGGCTTTACTGTGCCCCCGGCGAATTCATCCACAATGGCCCAAACGGGCCGGGATTTAACTATGGCAGACAACGAACTCATCTGGCGAGTTGCGGGGGGTTCCGGGGACGGGATCGACTCGACGAGCCAGAACTTCGCAAAGGCCCTGATGCGCTCGGGGCTGAACGTATTCACGCATCGACATTACCCCTCACGGATCCGGGGCGGGCATACCTACGTCGAGATCCGCGCAAGCGAGGAGCCGGTCAACTCTCGGGGAGATGGGTATAATTTCCTGCTTGCACTCGGGGACTCGTTCGCTCGCAACCCGCAGGATCACGCCTACTACGGCAACGAGGAGGTAAAACCACTCTCAGAAAACCTCGACGATCTCCGCGAGGGCGGGATCATCATCTACGATTCGGGACTGCTCGACGCGAGCGAGATCCCTGATTTCGATGAACGAGTCGAGGAGAACAACTGGCACGTCTTCGACATCGATCTCCGGAGTATGGCCCGCGAACACGGCCGCGAGGTCATGCGAAACACCGCCGGCGTCGGCGTTACCGCCGCGCTCCTCGAGATGGATCTCGGTGAGATCGAGAACCTGATGGAGGCGGCGATGCCCGAGAAGATTTTAGAGCCGAACCTCACGATTCTCCACGAGGCCCACGACATGATCACAGAAGAGTACGAGTTCGAACACGATCTCCGTATTCCAACGGGCGAGCACGACGAAGAGCAGGTGCTCGTTTCGGGATCGAACGGCGTCGCCTACGGTGCACTCGACGAGGGCTGTCGGTTTATCGCGGGCTATCCCATGACCCCGTGGACCGACGTCTTCACCATCATGTCCCAGCATCTCCCGAAATTCGGGGGGATCTCCGAACAGGTCGAAGACGAAATCGCCGCCGCCGCGCTCGCGCTCGGTGCATCACACGCCGGCGTCAAGGCCATGTCCGGCTCTTCAGGAGGAGGGTTTGCGCTGATGAGCGAGCCGCTCGGTCTCGCCGAAATGAGCGAAACCCCCATCGTCCTCGTCGAGGCGATGCGAGCGGGTCCCTCGACGGGAATGCCAACGAAGCCAGAACAGGGCGATCTGGAACATATCCTCTATACGAGTCAGGGTGATTCCTGTCGGGTGGTCTTCGCCCCCGGAACACCCCAAGAGGCCTACGAGCAGACCCGCGAGGCGTTTCGGGTGGCGTACGACTACCAGATCCCCGCGATCGTCGTCATCGACCAGAAGCTCTCGGGCGAGAACCAGAACGTCCCCGAGAGCACGTTCGACCGCGACCCGAACCCCTCGTTAGGGCCGACGCTCACCGAAGCGGAACTCGAGGACGCCCCGCACGATCCTTCAGGGAAATTCCAGCGATTCAGCCACGACGATCCCGAGGGGAACGGTGTTCGACCCCGATCCCTGCCCGGCCAGAAGGGCGGGCGATTCCTCGTGACCGGCAACGAACACAGCGAGTCGGGCCACATCGAAGAGGACGCAGAAAACCGAACCACGCAGATGGATCTCCGGATGAAGAAGTTGGAGTCCATCCGCGAGGAGCTCGACAACGATCCCGAAACCTCACACCAGACCTACTTCGGCCCCGACGAGGCCGACTACGGCATCGTGACGTGGGGGTCGAGTCAAGGCGCGGTCGAAGAAGCAGTAGCGAGACTCAACGACGACGGCCATTCGGTGAAAGCGATCGGCGTCAGTGACCTGATGCCGTTTGCAGAACAGGAGGTCACGGAGTTCCTCGATAGTGTCGAGGAGGCGCTGGTCGTCGAGATGAACGCGACCGCGCAGTTCCGCGGGCTGACCCAGCGAGAGCTCGGGCAGTTCGGCGAGAAGCTGACGAGCCTGCTCAAATACGACGGCAATCCGTTCGAACCCGCCGAAGTGGTCGAGGGGTTCGAAATCCAGATTGCCGGCGGCACGGACGCACCGAGCGCGAATACGCGACTCGAACCAGCAGTGAGTGATTAAATCATGAGTGCATTCAACGCAATCGGAGAGGAACGGGAGATCGACCGCGAGGAGTTCACACCGGGGATCGAACCCCAGCCGACGTGGTGTCCGGGCTGTGGCGATTTCGGCGTGCTCAAAGCACTGAAACAAGCCCTGCCCGAAGTGGGCCGCACCCCCGAGGAAACCCTTCTTGTTACCGGTATCGGCTGTTCAGGTAAGTTGAACAGCTATCTCGATTCCTATGGCTTTCACACCATCCACGGCCGTTCCCTACCTGTGGCGCGGGCTGCAAAGCTCGCCAATCCCGGTCTCGAAGTGATCGCGGCGGGCGGGGACGGCGACGGCTACGGCATCGGCGGGAACCACTTCATGCACACCGCCCGCGAGAACCACGATATGACGTATATCGTGTTCAACAACGAGATCTTCGGGCTGACGAAGGGCCAGACCTCGCCGACGAGTCCGAAGGGCCACGAGTCGAAGACCCAGCCCAGCGGTTCGGCGAAGGACCCCATTCGTCCGCTTACCCTCGGACTGACCTCGGGTGCGAGCTACATCGCCCGCACGGCCGCAGTAAATCCCAATCAGGCAAAGGAGATCCTGAAGGAGGCGATGGAACACGACGGCTTTGCCCATATCGATTTCCTCACCCAGTGTCCGACGTGGAACAAGGATGCAAAGCAGTACGTGCCCTATATCGACGTTCAGGAGTCAGAGGACTATGAGTTCGACATCCACGACCGGCAGGAAGCCGCCGAGATGATGTACGAAACCGAGGACGTCCTGAAAGAAGGGACCGTCCTCACCGGTCGGTTCTACGTCGACGAGGATCGCCCTTCCTACCAAGAGGAAAAACAGTCCCTCGGCGAGATGCCCGACGAGCCGCTTGCAGAGCGCTACTTCGACGACGAGTACGACTGGGAGCGCAGCTACGACCTGCTCGACCGGCACAAGTAACCGAACACAGATCCGTCGTTCGTCCGTCAGACAAACCGCTTTCCGATTCGCAAGGTATTTTTTCCCGGACGCCAAATAGACGGTGTGGCGACGAACTCGACATCGGATCGTATCTTAGCCGTTCTCGAAGAGGACGCCCAAGCGTCATACGCGGAGATCGCCCGACGAGCAGGGGTCTCGAAGCCAACGGTCCGAAAATATATCGACCAGCTGGAAGGCGATGGCGTCATTGTCGGGTACTCTGCGGATCTCGATCCGAAGAAGCTCTCGGGGCGCTCGATCGCGCTCGTCGGAATCGATGTCGAAAGCGAACGCTACGTCGAGGCGACGCGTGCACTCGGCGAGATCGAGGAGGTAGAGGAGCTTTACTCCTCCTCGGGTGATCATATGCTGATGGCAGAGATCCGTGCGACCGACGGCAACGCGGTCGGTGACATCATCAGCGAATCGATTCTCTCCATTGCGGGTGTGACCGCTGCACATCCCTCGTTTCTCCAAGAACGGCTGAAGTAGCTGACGCAGGGTAGTTTTACCGACGGGCTTCGTACCGAGTGGTATGGCGA
>JADFQH010000133.1:4606-7946 GCA_022561895.1 Methanobacteriota archaeon
TGCTGATGGCCGAGGTTCGTGCGACCGATGGCAACGCGGTCGGCGATATCATCAGCGAATCGATTCTTTCAGTCGTGGGCGTGACCGCCGCCCATCCCTCCTTCCTCCAAGAGCGACTGAAGTAGCCCGAAGCAGTTCAAGTAGTTTTACGTACTCGGCTTTTACAGGGGGTATGGCGACCTACGAGCGCGAGATGTACGTCGACGCCTCGTTCGAGGACGTTTGGAAGTTCCATTCCCAAGTGAGCGGTCTCGAAGCCCTCACTCCCGGCTGGATGGGTCTTTCCATTCGAGAAGTGAGGGGTCCTGATGGTGAACCCGATCCCGAGGTTCTCGAAGCGGACGCGGAGATCGATATGGCGATCTACCCGCTCGGTGGTCCCATTGCCACCCAGTCATGGACCTCGGTGATTGCCGAACGAAGCGAGAGCGAGGAGCGGGGGCTGTTCAAAGACGAGATGCGTGGCGGCCCGTTTGCGCGCTGGACTCACGTCCACCAGTTCCGCCGCGAGGGCGAGGGGACGCGACTCCGCGATACGGTGCATTACGAACTCCCGAAAATCGGCCGCATCTCACCCCTCGCGGTCGTCGGCTTCGAGCCGATGTTCCGGTATCGCCACCGCAAAACGAAGGAGCTGCTTGAGGGTTAGTGGCGCTCGACTTCGAGGATCTCCTCGGGAGTCTCGCCGGTTCTGACGTACCGCTTGGGACCGCGTTCGACCGCGAAGACCGCGAGGCGAACGACGAGCCGCCCGGAGGGGAGCGACGCGCGCAACACCGGTCCCGTGCCGGTGATCGTTACGTACGGTGGGGCAGCCACGGGCGATGCGGGAAGCGATTCGTCGAGTGCGGCGGCAGCGCTCGCGAGCATTGCGGGATACTGCTCTAGGGCTCCAACTCGTTCGAGAAGCGCTGTAAGGGGTTCGACGACGACTTCGCGACGTGGGGCTGTGCCGTAGAGTGAGTCGAAAACGGCGTCGGCGCAGTCGATCGTCGCCGCCAGCGTCTCCGTGTGATCCGCAAGAAGGCGGTCGCGGACGTGGCGTTCGGGGTCGTTCATGATCGAGGATCGCGCGCTCGGGGGTAATGGGTTCGGATCGTCAGATGACATCCTCCCCGGCGTGAACAGCGTGGCGTCAGAGACGCCACGAGCAGTCGGGCTACGCCCGACGACGCCGGGGTTTCCTCGCGCTGGGGGTCTCGCTTACCGACCCACGGAGGCAACTTGCGGGTTCGTGCGCTCCTCGTTGGAACAAGTGCGTGGTGACGTCACCAGAACGCAAGGGTTCTGGTTGGCGGACGAGACGCGAAGCGTCTCGTTTGCCAGTCGGAAATTTCCAATTTCCGATGACGTTCGCAGGAGCGAAGCTCCTGTGTGCCAGTCGGAATCGCTGTACGATTCCGATGACGCCTCAGGAACGTTTCGCTCGCCGCTAAGTCCGCATGACCGTCGAAGCCGCACGCACAAGTCAACGAGTCTTGGTGGCGCGTGGTTCGGTCCGTCGAACCGCAGTTCGGGCACTCTTGACTCGTCCATGCTTCCGAGCGAACTTCGACCGAGATACCGAATTCCTCGGCGGTACACGCGAGTCGCTTCACGAACGCCCGGAACGCCCAGAAGTTGTGCGTCTTGGCGTTCGTCCGAACCGACCACGACGTAGTCCCTTACCGGCGGTCGCTGACCCACACGGGCGATCGCCGGTAAATCGTTACAACCGTCCTTATCAACTCCTCGTTGCACTGATCCAATGGCGGATGCACCGAGAGATGGAGTTCGAACCGTGGTTGAACAGGTGGCTGTCGAGACACGGTATTTAGGCCCGCTGAACGATCTCGCCGCAACAACGGGCAGTATAAACACCCGCCGGCCGACTCACGGCTGTGTCCCGCGTTTCGCCGCCGCTCGCACTCGCGCTCTCGATCTTCGCACTCAGCACGAGCGCGATCCTCGTGCGCTGGAGTGCCGCGCCGAGCGTCGTCGTCGCCTTCTACCGTGTGCTGTTTACCCTTCTCCTCCTTGCCCCGCTCGCACTCGTCCGCCATCGCACCGATCTCTTCTCGCTCTCCGTTCGTGACGGCGCGGTCGCGGCCGTCACGGGCGTCGCGCTCGCGGTCCACTTCGCCGCGTGGTTCGAAAGCTTGAACTGGACGAGCGTCGCCGCTTCCGTCACCCTCGTCCAAACCCAACCGATCTTCGTCGCCCTTGGAGCATATCTCCTGCTCGATGAACGGATCACCGTCCGAACCGTGGGAGGAATCCTGCTCGCACTCGCGGGCGCGGCCGTGATGTCGGTCAGCGATCTCCTCACGGATTCCGTTTTCGCGGGCACCGCCCTCTATGGGAACGCACTCGCCCTCATCGGCGGCGTGATGGCCGCCTGTTACGTGCTCGCGGGCCGGTCACTGCGCCAGCGTATCGCCGTGCTTCCCTACGTCACCGTCGTCTACACGATCACCGCCGCGATGCTGCTCGTCGCGGCGTTGGGCACCGGCGCGCCCATGCTGGGACTGCCGGCCGAGACCTACTTCTGGATCGCGGCCTCCGCGGTTTTCCCCCAGGCGATCGGGCATACGCTGCTCAACTGGGGGCTCGGGCACGCCTCGGCGACGAGCGTCGCGATGGCGGTGCGCGCCGAGCCCGTGATCGCGACGCTGCTCGCCATCGTCGTGCTCGGCGAGATACCGCCGTGGACGGCCGTGCCGGGGGGTGCGCTGGTGCTTGCGGGCGTCTACCTCGCGATACGGAGCGAGACCACGCGGGCGCGCGGCGCTACCGGCGGCCGATCCGACGGCTGAGCGCGCCGATCAGCGGCGCCACCGCTATCCACAGCCCGATCGTCACCAGCGCGGCGCGCCAATACCCGATGGTACCGACGCCGACGTCGGGCGCGACGATGCCCCAGAAGAGCATGACGACCCATGTGCTGAGGAAGAAGCTCGCCCCGGCTGAGGGGATGAGCAGGATGGGAAGGCAGCCCACCGAGGACCTCCCGTGCTAGGCCGGCGAGGCGGCCACGGCGGCCCGCGCATCGGCAGCGATGGCGGTGCTCATCGCTGAGATCGCGACCTCGATCTGGTCGTCGTCGGGCGGCCGCGTCGTCAGCTTCTGGAGGGCCAGGCCGGGCACCGCCAGCGCGCGGACGAAGGCGTTGTCCTCGTGCGCGGCGGTGTAGCGGATCACCTCGTACGCGATACCCGCGATGACGGGGAGCAGGACGATCCGCGAGAGGATGCGCAGCGGCAGGTCGGGCGTGCCCAGCATCGCGAACACGATGATCGCCACGATCATGACCGTCAGCAGGAACGCCGTCCCGCAGCGGGGGTGCGCGGCCGGGAACTTC
>JADFQH010000134.1 GCA_022561895.1 Methanobacteriota archaeon
TAAATTAGCCGCTACGGCTCGGGCGGGTCTTTTCGGTTCCCTTTCCTTTGGTACCTAGCCCGCGGTTCTGTTTTCCGGTGCTCGTCAGCCCGCGAAGCGCGCGGTTTTCCTGGCTCGATCCACTGATCCAGCCCAGATCGTCGTCGTTCTGGATGGCCGGGTGCTCGGGATCGACGAGGATCACTTCGAACCATTTCTGTGAGCCGTCTTGGCCCACGCCGTAGGAGTTGAGCACGCGCAGGTTGCGGAACTTCCGGGTTGCGCGCTCTTCGGCCACGCGCTGTAGGTTCTTGTTGCGAGTTACACGGGTAACGCCTTGGCGTTTCGAGCGCCGCCCGGCCTTGTGGCGCTGCTTTCGGGCCGTGCCCTTGCGGACGCTGACGCGTGCGAGGACGATCCCCTGTTTGGCTTTGTAGCCGAGATCGCGCGCGCGGTCGAGTCGCGTTGGGCGCTCGATTCGTTCGATCGCACCCTGTTTTCGCCACTTCTGTTTTCGTTGCCACTGGAGTTCGCCCAGCGCCCCCTCTTTGGGGGTTTTCCATGCGTCTCGGATGTGTGAGTAGAAGCTTCGTGCCATGGTTTCACCACGGGCGTCGAGTGGTTCAGTCCACGCGATGCGGTTCGACAACCACACCAACCGCGCGGACCACATTCCTGCCTGTGTCCTTTTTGGGTGTTTCTTGTCTCCGCCCTCCGGGTCTCACAGGTGCCCACTGGTGCCCGTCCGCCAGCGAGTGCCCGAACTACCGGTGAATCGAAGTTAAGCCCTTCGAAACCATCCGGATGACTTCGAGAACCGTTACTTCACGCTGGATTCGATCCAGCCCGTGAGAATCTCGACGAGGACGGTCGCAAAGCCGCTCGATTCGCTCCAGAACGCGGATTCTCGGTCGCCGCCGTCGCCGCCGACGCTCAGGAGCACCGCGCCGTCATCGACGACGACCATTCGGGCGGCTCGCTCGTTTCTGAGGTTCTCCGGGGAGGCATAAACTGCCATCCGTGTGTCCTCGAACAGCCCACGGACTTCGGGATCCTCGCTGACGATCACTACCTCGATGTCGCGCTCCATCGCATCGGTAAGCGCTTCCCTGAGGGAGGAGCTCACCAGATCGACCGATCTGGCTCCGAACACGATCCGAGAGTCCGCCGTTCTGAACAGATGTTCGATCCGGTCGGTGACGTGGCCCTCGCCGCTTACCGACCAGATGTCCTCCCGTGCCTCACCGTGTTCTTCGTGGTGGTCGCGGACGGATTCGAGATAGTCAAAGGCCTGTGTGCGCTCGTTCTCGAATCGCTCTTCGAGTAGCTCCTCTGCCTCTTCTAAACTCACCGGTCGGTACTGCATCGGCGTCGAGTGCTGGACCTCGATCAACCCCTGCTCGGCCAAGCTTTCGGCTGCTCCGTACACCTGCGAGCGCGGAATCTCGGAGACCCGATACACGTCGCGTGCCGTTCCCGTGCCGAGAGTCTGTAAGGCAATGAACACCTTCGCCTCGTAGTTCGAGAGTCCGAGGCGCTCTAATGCGTCGACTGCTGCCGTTTCATCGGTCGTCATAACATCGCCCGTTTCATGTACGCACAGTTCGGACATAGAAGGGTATTCCGATTATTCACGGACCGCCCGCCCCCGAAGGATCGGCGAGACGGGTGGCACCCCGACAGGGACGCGCTGAAGCGCCTCAACCCGAAAATCAGGATTCGAGACGAACCACTCAGGAGTATTGCGGTCGAGCTGACAGCCTCCTGCAATATGCTGCCAGCAGGGCGTCAGTCCCTCCTGTACCCTCGCTTGCCAGCCCTCGCTTCGAACGTGCTCGAGAAACCGACACTCCCCGCCCGGCGCGAGAACGCGAGCGATCTCGGAAACACTTTTTTCGACATCCGAAACCGAACAGAGCACAAGCGAGACGACGATCCCATCGAAGTAGTCGTCGGGGTACGGCAGCGACTCGGCTTTTCCTTCGTTGATCGTGATCGCACAGCCCAGTTCCTCGGCCCGCCGTTTGGCTCGGTTTCGCATATGCGGGTCGGGATCGACGGCGTGGAGGTCGAGACCGCGCCCGCAGAGGTAGGGAAACATCGCGCCGGTTCCACAGCCCAGATCGAGGACGGCCCCCGAAAGATCGGCAACGAGCCACTCACGATGCGGTTCGAATCGGCGCTCTGCGAGCCGCGTCAATGGGTCATACAGCGCCGCGAAGATGGGATGGGTGTTGCTCATACCCGCATTTGACCGGGAACCCGCTTTACGCCAGCGGCGTTCGATCTCCGTGACGTATATCGCGGGCGTGGCGAACGACAGCGCTCCGATCAGCTACGCGCTCTGTCCGTTCACACTCAGGTGTGAGTTGTAACTAGCGGACGTCGCTAGTGGATTTAATATAGTCTCATACCCTTTATCGAGTCGCACGCGGGGCTTTTAGGGCCGTCGCTCCTACGGGTTCCAATGGCTCAGAACGTCGCGAGCGTCATGCAGGAGCTCGCGCCCGAGGATTTCCATCTGCTCTCGGGCGTCGAACACGGTATGCGCTTTAGCGAGTGGGTGAATCGCGAGAAACTCCCCCAGTTCTCTCGACTCACCCCCGAGGAGATCGATTTCCGACTGAATCGCTGTCTGGATCGCAAGCTCGTCGAGCGAAAGACGATCCAGTACGAGGGGATCCGGTTGCGGATGGACGGCTACGATGCGCTTGCGCTGCGAACCTTCGCACAACGGGGAACCATCGAGGGCTTTGGCGTTCCCCTCGGTGTCGGCAAGGAAAGCGACGTCTTCGAGGTCCAATCCTACAGACCGATGGCCCTAAAGTTCCACCGCGAGGGCTATACGAATTTTAGAGAAGTTCGTCGCGAGCGCGATTACACATCCGAGAAAGAACACCTCTCGTGGTTCTACACCGCGCGTAAGGCCGCCGAACGCGAGTACGAGGCCTTAGAAGCGCTCTACCCCGACGTGTCCGTGCCGCGTCCGGAAGATCAGAACCGTCACGCGCTCATTATGGAGAAAATCGACGGCGTGGAACTCTCACGGACGAAACTCACCGACGAGCAGGTCCGCCCGATTCTCGATATGATCCTCCAGGAGCTCACCGCCGCCTACGAACTGGGCTACGTTCATGCGGATATGAGCCAGTACAACGTCTTCGTGAGCGAGGAGGGGATCACCGTCTTCGACTGGCCTCAAGCGGTTCCCGCCGACCACGAGAATGCAGAGGAGTTCCTCGCACGCGACGTGCGCAATCTGTTCGGCTACTTCGAGCGCAAATACCCCGGTCAGGTGCCCGAAATCGACGAGCGCGACCTTGTTAACGCCGTGCGGGACGGCTCGTTCGAGCGGATCGCTGATCTCGAATAAACTCCATACTGCGATACAGAACTACTTCCGATCCACTTCGATCAACATTACGTTCACTCGCCGGACGTGATCGAAGTCCTTTAGCTCATAAACGAGTTCCCGGACTTCCGAGACGTCACCCCGACAGAACAGCGTTTCGAGACACCAGTCACCCTGATGGGTGTGGCTCGTTGCGCTAATCACCGCTTGGTACTCGTGTTGGATGTCGTGGAGCGCTTCGATCACGGCAGTGTGTTCGTAATCGAAGACCACCGCGGCGGCGACCGTTCCCTCGGTCCCCTCTAATTCTGTGTGGGACTCGACGTACTCGGCCATCGCCTCGCGGATGGCCCGCGATCGGGAAGAGAGCCCTTCGGCCTGCCATGTCTCGTCAAACTCGTCGAGTACGTCCTCGGGGACGTTCAGACTCGTGCGCATGTTGGCCCTTCGTGGAGCCGGAGCAAAGCGCTTTCTCGTACTACGGATCTCGGCTTTGGAACATAACAACCCGTTTACCCTCCCGAGTCGGAGTTCCGGCCATGCAGGAGGTCGCGGGTCTCGTTGCGGGCGTTATCGGACTGGGCATTCTTCACGGCGTGCTTCCGGACCACGGCTGGCCGATCGCCGCCGCCTACGCGCTCGAACAACGGAACCGCTGGCTCTACGGTATCGCCGCCGGCCTCATCCTCGGGGTCGGCCACCTGATTAGCTCGATCGCGCTCGTCGGCGTCTTCTTCTGGTTCGATTCCTTTGCGGATCTGACCGAGTCGGGCTGGCTCACGACGATCGCCGGGCTCGTGCTGATCTCACTTGGACTTTACGAGTACTTCGGCGGCCACTCTCACTCCCGCGATCACGGCCACGACTCTCACGATCACGGTCACGGTCAACAGGAACACAGCTACGACCACCACGCTGATCACGACCACGATCACGGCTTCGTGGACACGGAGGGGCGCACCCTCTGGAACATCGGCCTCGTGGCGCTCGTGCTGGGGTTCGCCCACGAGGAGCCGATCCAGATCATCGCCATCTGTGCCGGAACGCCCTACTGTCTCGAACTCATGCTCGTCTACTCGATCGCGGTGATCGGTGCGATCCTCGCGCCCACACTTTTGCTCATCGCGGGCTACGAAACCCACCAAGAAACCGTCGAGCGCTACGCGCCCTACCTCTCGACGGTGACCGCCGCCGTGTTGATCCTGATGGGACTCGCGTTCGTCGCCGGGTTGGTTTAGTCCGCGAGCGCGAGTTCGCGTTCGCCCTCCCTACCGAACGGATCCGGATACTCCTCCCAGTCGCACTTCATCTCCTCGTCGGTCAGTAGACACTCGTCCAGCCGCTCTCGAAGCGCCGTCTCGTCCAGTCCGGGTCCGATGAAGACGAGCTCCGTGCCGCGGTCGCCCCACTTTTCGTCCCACTCCTCCCGGAGGCTCGGCTGGCGTTCGAGAAACCGCTCGCGCTGCTCTTCGGGCAGCGTGGCAACCCATCGTCCGCCGGGACCGGCCCTCACGGACTGGCCGGCGACGTTCATCCCCATTCCCACATCTTCGCGGCCCGCCGACCAGAAAAAGCCCTTCGCGCGGATCACCTCCTCGGGCATGTCCTGTAAGAGGGCCTCGAATCGCTCGGGGCGGAACGGTCGCTTCGCGCGGTAGACGAAGGAGGTGACGCCGTGTTCCTCTGCGGCCGCGCCGTGATCGTGGCCGTCGAGTTCGGCGATCCAGCCCGCAGAGGCGCTCGCCTCGTCGAAATCGAACCGGCCCGTATCGAGGATTCCGTTGGGATCGATTTTTCCATGCTCGGTGCGGACGATCTTCGCCCGAGGCTGGAGGGTTCTGAGAACGGACTCGATCTCCTTCAGCGCGTCATCCGGGACGAGATCACATTTGTTCAGAAGCAGGACGTCACAGAACTCGATCTGGTCCATCAGGATCTCTTCTGGCTGGCTCACGCCCGAGGCCTCGCCGTCGCCGACGAGCGCGCTGCCGGACTCGAAGGCCCGCCAGAGCCCGTGGGCGTCACAGACGCTCACCATCGTGTCGAGTTCGTAGACGCCGCGGGGATCGAACTCCGCGTCCTCGAAGCCCATCGCGAACGTCTGGGCCACGGGGATCGGCTCGCTGATTCCCGAGGACTCCACCAAGAGGTAGTCGAACTCCCGTTTTTCGGCAAGCCGGCCGATCTCCTCCAGCATATCGCCGCGGAGCCGACAGCAGATACACCCATTGGAAAGTTCGATGATCTCCTCGTCGCCCCCGAGCGTGGACTCGCGTTCGACCAGCTCGGCGTCGACGTTCACCTCGCCCATATCGTTGACGACGACCGCCGCGTTGAGGTCGCTCGAATCCGTCAGTAGATGGTTCAGCGTCGTGGTCTTTCCCGCCCCGAGCGCGCCACTCAGTACGGTCACCGGAATCGGTTCGCTCATCGACCGTGTTGTGAACACGAGAGATAATAATACTAGTTATTACTATTTTAAAGACGTGTAATAACAACTACTACGACGATCGGCTCCGACTGGCCGGTATGAGCGTCGTCAGTGTTTCGATGCCCGAGGCGTTGCTCGAACAGCTCGACGGGTTCGCCGACGAGAAGGGGTATGCGGGCCGAAGCGAGGTCATCCGCGAGGCGACGCGGGTGTTGCTCGCCGAGTTCGACGAACCTCGACTGGAGAACAGAGCGCTCGCCGCCACGATCACCGTTCTGTTCGATCACGATTCGTCGAGCGTCGAAGAGCGGATGCGGCGGCTCCGTCACGCACACGAGAAACTGGTCGTCTCGAACGTCCACAACTGTCTGGGGGCGGATCACTGCGCCGAGCTGTTCGTCCTCCAGGGCGATCTCGATTCGATCTCGACGTTCGTGGGCCGGGTTCGTGCGACCGATGGCGTCACGCGGGTCGAACACTCGATCCTTCCATTAGCGCGCGAACCGGAGGTCCGGACGTGACCCGCAGGACCGCCGAGGATCATGACCATCCCGAGATCCACCCCCTTCGAGCGGCGATCGTCACCATCTCCTCCTCGCGCTCCGCGACCGACGACGAGGGCGGCGATGCGATCGCCGCTATTCTCGAAGAACACGGCCACACCGTCGAGACACGGGATCTCGTGTGCGACGAACGCGAGACGATTCAGGAGAGCGTACGCGAGCTCGTCGAACACGAGGCGATCGACTGCGTGATCACTACTGGTGGGACTGGCGTCACCCGCGACGATGTGACCATCGAAGCCCTCGTCCCGCTGTTCGAAAAGGAGCTTCCCGGATTCGGCGAACTCTTTCGCCACCTCTCCTACGAGGAGGTCGGCACGCGCATCGTCGCCACGCGGGCGGTCGGCGGGATCTCGAAGGGGATTCCGATCTTCTGTCTACCCGGCAGCACCGACGCCGTCTCGTTAGCTACTCGCGAAATCATCGTCGAGGAAGCGCCCCATCTCGCGGGGCTTGCGACCCGGCATGATTTCGAGTGACCGTGCGACTCTATCCCATCCCTTGCCGGCGAAACCGATGAGTATTCACGGGTCGCGCCCATACGAATATCCCAATGAGTCGGGATTTTATTGAGGTCCGAGGGGCAGAGGAACATAACCTCAAAGACCTCGACGTGTCGATTCCGCGCGAAGCGTTTACTGTGGTTACCGGACTCTCGGGTTCGGGAAAATCCTCGCTCGCCTTCGAGACGATCTACGCCGAGGGCCAGCGCCGATATATCGAGTCCCTGAGTGCCTACGCCAGAAACTTCCTCGGGCAGATGGACAAGCCCCAAGTCGAGAGCGTCGAGGGACTCTCGCCGGCGATCTCCATCGATCAGAAGAACGCCGCGAACAACCCTCGTTCGACGGTCGGCACGGTGACGGAGCTACACGACTACCTCCGCCTGCTCTACGCGCGCGTCGGTACGCAGTACGACCCTATCACCGGCGAGGAGGTCGGCGAACAGAGCGCCCAGGACATGATACGTCAAATTCTCTCGCTTCCCGAAGGCACGCGGGCGATGATCGCCGCGCCCGTGGTTCGCGATCAGAAGGGCGCGTTCGAGGACCTGTTCGATGAACTCGTAAGCGAGGGGTATTCGAGAGTCGAGGTCGACGGGGAGAGCTACGATCTCACCCTTGAAAAACCGGATCTGGATAAGAACTACGATCACACGATCGACGTGATCGTCGACCGGGTGAAGATCTCGCCCGAGGCCCGCCCGCGGATCGGAGACAGCGTCGAAACGGCCTTGGAGGAGGCCGAGGGCGTCCTCAAACTCATCGTGCCCGATCCGCCCGAGGACATGGATCTCGGTTCGAACACCCGATCGACGGGATCGCTCGCGGGCGAGGGCGACGATCGGGTCGTCATCGAGTTCTCCGAGGAGCTGGGGAATCCGAACAGCGACTTTCGCTTCTCGGAGATCGAGACTCGATCATTCTCCTTCAACAGTCCGCACGGCGCCTGCCCGGAGTGCACCGGCCTGGGCATCAAGCTGGAGGTCGATCCAGAGCTGGTCATCCCCAACAAGGAGCTGACCCTGGCGGAGGGTGCTATTCAACCCTGGGCCCGCGCCGGCTCCTCTACGCCGTGGCTCACCAGCCTGCTGAACT
>JADFQH010000135.1 GCA_022561895.1 Methanobacteriota archaeon
CCTCGCGTTCGAGCAGGGAGAGTTCGGTGGCGTGCTCGCGGAGGAGCTGGCGAGCAATGGCGGGATGTTCGCCGCCAGCGTATTCGACGATCTCCTCGGGATCGATCGGCCGGACGTTTCTCAGGTATTTCGCGGTGTCGAGGATCGCCTCGCGGCTCATCTGCCGGCCTCGCGGGACTGTCCGGTACCCGCCTCGTGGTACAGCCGCTCGAACGCTTCATAGTCGGCCTCGGCGAGATCGACGGCTGCCTCCGCAACATCCACCGATCCGGGAAACGTCGCTTGAATATCCGCATAGACCCGCGGATTGCCCTCGGTCACCGTCTCGACGAGCGAGAACAGCTCGCGCGAAACGGGCGTCTCGAATCCATCAGGAATCTCGGCGGCGGCGAGTCCGAAGGCGAGGATCGCCGCGTGGGCCTTCGTCTGAATCGTCTCCATCGCCCGGTCGTGTTCCTCCGGCGTAGTCTCGACGGGGGTGTTTCCCGCCTCCCGAAGACGCTCACGGAGCCACCCGGCGACCGGTCCCTCGCCGGCGACGATCGGGACGTTGCCGGGGGCGTTTTCCAGGGAAAAGAGCGGGTGGAGACTGATTCGTTCGCGCTCGGGGGCGTGTGCTTCCATCGCCTCGATCGGCTCGCGCATCACGCCGCTGACGTCGGCGATCGCCAGATCCGCAAGCGGCGCGTACAGGGAGATCGCCCGCTCGACCGCCGGGATCGGGACCGCGAGACAGACCAGATCGAACCGTTCTGCGGTTCGCTCCGAGAGCGTCCGCCCACCGACCGCCTCGGCCGCCTCGCGGGCGACTTCCTCCTCGCGGTCCACGAAGGCGATCGCCGTCTCCGGGCCGGTGATCACCTCGCCGAACCAGCGACCCATCGCGCCCGCGCCCACGATCAGTACGTCCATCGACCTCCCTTTACTCAGCCGGGGAAAAAGGCGTTCGCATACGCGCTGCTGGACGGTTCATAAGGACGGTTGTATAGGGATTATCGTTACACCCGTCCTTATCAGGACGCCTCGGAACGAGCGCTACGCGGCCAGCGTTCGTTCGCGTGACCTGACGTACCCACACTCGACACAGGTCTCATAGCCCTGCACGTTCGCCAGTCGGTCGCCACACTCCGGACAGTTCATACCCCTCCCTCGATTCGACAGTCTATAAAGATGGGTACGACGATAGACGAATTTCGAGCACTAGATGACGAACCCCTCGGGGTACTCCGTGAGATTCTCGTACCCGTTCTCGGTGACGACAACGAGATCCTCGATTCGAATCCCTCCGACATCCGGATCATAGAGTCCGGGCTCCACAGTTACAACGTGGCCCGGTTCCAACTCCGCGCCGCCGGGCGAAAGTCGCGGGAGTTCGTGCACGTCGAGACCGATTCCATGCCCCGTCGAGTGGATAAAGCCCGTCTCGGTCGAAGGATTTTCTCTGAGCGTTGGCAGGCCCGCCCCCTCGTAGACTTCGCAGGCGGCGTTGTGAACGTGTTCCCCTGTTGTGCCGGGTTCGATCGCGTCGAGGGCGGCCTTTTTGGCTTCGGCGGTGAGATCGTACCACTCGCTGGCTGTTTCGCTCGGTTCACCGACCGAGAACGTCCGAGTCATATCGGCGTGGTAGTTGCTCTCCTTGCTTCGGGGGAAGATGTCGATGACGATGGTTTCACCCGCTTCGAGCGGGCCACTGCCTCGATCGTGTGGGTCGGCGGCGTCCGCTCCACAGGAAACGATCGTCTCGTCGAGTGCGTGATCGCGCCGGAGGAGTTCGATCTCAATTTCTCTCCGAACGCGCTCGCTGGTCAGGGGTTCGCCGTCGTAGCGGAGCAGGCCGTCCTCGACAGTAGCCTCCCGGAGCAGGGTTTCTGCGCGCTCCATCGCCCGCTCGTTCGCGCGTTGGGCAGTTCGAATGTGCTCGATCTCCTCGTCGGTTTTGACCGCGCGGATCTCGGTGAGGACGCCGTCGGTCTCAGCTTCGACCGAGAGATCGCGCTCACGTAGGCCATCGGCGCTGGCAAGCGGGAACCGGGACGGGACCGAGAGCGAGGAAACGTCGTGATCGGCGAGGAAATCGGCGAGCATTCGGTAGCGTTCTTCGGTCGAGCCGTACTGGTAGTCGTAGTCGGCGTAGCGCGAGACCGAGTCGGCTCGGCTCTCCTTGTTCGCGCGACCGTATTCGAGACCCGAGACGAGCAGGTGTGTCTCGCCCGTATACAGGGTGAAAAACGGGTCGTGAGCGTCGAATCTCGAAAGATAGCGCTGATCGGAATCCGAGGAATCGGCGTCGATCAGGTAGCCGTCGGTGTCGGTATCGAGGAACGAATCGAGATCCGAGAGGTCGGGTTCCATATCCCGTCTCGACACCGGAGCACAATATACTGTTGGCTGTAACTGTGTACCGGTTCTCGCACCAACGGTGCGGCGAGAACCTCGAATGACTTACAGCCGACAGTATAACGGTTCTGTTTGCCCTACGCGCCGATGTCGGTGCGGGTGAACCGAAATCGTCCAACGAGAACCAGTACGCAGATCGCTCCCAACAGCACCGTCGCTCCAGTGAGGTCGTAGCTCCCCTCGACGAGGATCGCCGTCGGGTCGTAGTAGTACGTAGGGCTTGCGTAGCCGATCCACTCGAATCCCTCGGCGCTTGCCGAAACCGACTCGATCAGAAAAAGGACGAACACGAGGGCGATGGCGATTCGCTTTGCCACGTCCGCCCGGCTGAGGAGAACGGAAAGTACGAGTCCGATCGCCCCGCAGGCGAGCAGGTAGGGGATCGAGAGCAGATGGACCATCGCCAGATCAAGCGGGGAAATCGACTGGCCGATGGCGAGCACTCCAAAGAAGACGACGAGGGGAACGACGATGTTGAGCGCGAGGATCGGAACCAGAAGTGAAAGAAACTTCTCGCCGAGGACGCGCGAGCGGGAGACTGGGAGCGAAAGGATGAGATCCATCCGGTCGCGTTCGACATCGCTTGCGATCAGCCCGCCCGCGCTGTAAGCGAAGTAGAGTCCCAGTAAGAGAAGCCAGACGAACTGGTAGATCTCGACGGCGAGAAACCCCTCGATCGTACTGAGGGTGGCGATCCCGAACGCTTCTTGCACTGCTGGTGGATAGGCCTCAAGCATGGCGTCGATATCCACGTCCGCTCCGTCGAGCGACGGGAAGAAGGCGACGAAGGCGAGCGAGAGGAGCGCGATCCCCACCGTGAGCGCGGCGGTTCCTTTGCTCCGCTTTTCGGCTTCGTATCGAGCGATATCAAGCATCGGCGACCTCCTCTCTCGGAGTGGCGACCGGTTCGGCGTCGGCCGGTTCCTCGCTCTCGCCGTAGTAGTGCATGAACACGTCTTCGAGGGGTGGTTCGCCGATCTCGATATCGGTCACGTCGTGACCCGCGAGGTGGGAGAGGAGCGCATTGTACTCGCCGGTGTAAGTGAACTGAAAGCCGTCTGCGAGTGCGTGGAGATCGACCATTCCTTCCGTCGTGAACTCCGTTTCGGAAAGCTCATCGGCCAGTCGGAGCCGCACCCGCTTGCCGCCGCGGTTCAGCAGGCTATCAACGTCTTCGAGCGCGACCAACCGACCGTCTCTGAGAATGGCGACGCGATCGCAGACCTGCCGAACTTCGCCAAGAACGTGCGAGGAGAAGAAAAGCGTCGTGCCACGACCGCGTTCATCTCTGAGGAACTCGTGAAACACCTCCTGTTTCAGCGGGTCAAGCCCTGAAGTCGGTTCGTCCATGATCACGAGATCCGGATCGTGCATGAACGCCTGAACGATCCCGAGCATTCGCTCGTTGCCCGTCGAGTACTCTCTGATTTTGCGTTCGACCGGCGGGTCGAAGAGTTCCAAAAGCTCCTCGCGCCGACTATCGCCCTTGATCGAGGCGTGATAGTCGAGCACCCGTCTCCCGGTGAGTCCCTCGTCGAACGCCAGATCCGCGGGGAGATAGCCGATCCGTTTTTTCGCCTCGATCAGTGCGCCCTCGTCGCGAACGTCCGCGCCGAGAACTCTCCCTGTGCCGTCGGTGGGCGAGAGCAGCCCCAAAAGAGTGCGAATCGTCGTCGTCTTTCCCGCGCCGTTCGGGCCGAGAAAACCGAAGATCTCGCCCTCGTTCACTTCGAAGGAAAGCGAGTCGATGGCGAGCACTTCGTTGGACTGCGTCCGACTGCCGGGAAGGTGAACTCTCGTGCCCTTCCCGTAGCGTTTCGTCAGCCCATCCAGTGAAATCGCTGCCATGCGTCATCTACACTCTATGACTCTATAGCTATTTCGGTCATAGAGTCATGAATAGCGAACGAATTGGTTATCAAGTCATAGCTCGAAAACGAGGTATGCGGGGGTTCGATGACACGGAGCGTGCACGGATCGAAGCGGAGTTGATCGAGACAGGTCGGAAGCTACTGCTTCGTTACGGACCGAAGAAGACGAACGTGGCGGACATCACGGAGCCGGTGGGGATCGCAAAGAGCACGTTCTATCGGTTTTTCGACTCGAAAGCCGAGCTGTATATGGAGATTTATCTGCATGAGGTCGAGGAGTTCACCGACCACGCTCGCTCGAAGTTAGAGGGGGTAGCGACCACCGAGGAGGGACTCGAAACGCTCTTTCGGTCGTACACGGGGTGGATCGAGGAGAGCGCGTTCATCCAGCGGATGTTCATCCAGAGCGACTATCAGGAACTCTATCGGACCATCCCGGACGAGCGGCTGGCCGAAATTCAGGGCGACGGACTAGAAGCGTTCGAGCCGCTACTCGAAGTGCTCGAAGCGTGTGACGGGGAGCTGGACGACGACGTGGATCTGATCAGCTTGTTAGGGATCATGTCCTCGATCGGCTTACTCGTACTGCACCGCGAGGAGTTCGAAGAGTACGATCCCGATTACTACGAGCGGATCCGGGATCTGCTGATCTCGGCGCTCGCGGGCGGACTCGTGGTCGAGTCGTGAACTACGTGCCGAGGACCTTCACCTCAACTCGATGAGTTCCTTCGAGAGTGTCGATCTCGAGTTCCTCAGCAAACCCCTCTCTCGCAGCTTTGCGCCACTCGCGGACGCGCTCTGTGTGTCGCTTGTGATGGAGCTCCGTCGAGTACGTCAGGTCGGGATCGGCACGGATCCTCGCTTCGGTGTCTCCGGGTTCCGGATACGGCGGCAGTCGGTTGGCGTCGAAAAGCTCCCTCGGAGCGATGAGGATCGGGGCTGGATCGCTCGATGGTTCGTTTGGCCCCGGCACGTGGAGACGGGCACGCATCCGCCCGGCAAACGGCGGTGTGACCCGTAAAACAGGATTGCTCGCGCTTCGCTCGCTCGCCTCGTAGGCCGAGACTGCGTCCTCGGCGGTGACGGCGATCGAGCGGATAGTTCGAGAATCCGAGGACATCGTTCGAGGATAGGCGTCGGCCCTCTTTGCGTTGTCGCCATCGATAGCGTGATACGACGGGGGTGTCTCGCCCTCCGCATGGACGCGACCATCACGCAGTCTTCGATCCGCGGGACCGCGCGGGCCCCGCCCTCGAAGAGCTACACCCATAGGGCGATCCTCGCGGCGGGCTACTCCTCGGGGGCGACGGTCTATGATCCACTCCGGAGCGCCGACCCGCGCGCGACCGCCCGCGCCGTCCGCGCGTTCGGTGGCGCTGTAAGCGAGTCCGAGAACGCCTTCGATATCGAGGGTTTCGCCGGTCGGCCCGCGGTTCCCGCCGACGTGATCGACTGTGCCAACAGCGGGACGACCATGCGACTCGTCACGGCGACTGCGGCACTCGCGGACGGTATCACCATCCTTACCGGCGACGAATCGCTTCGCTCGCGCCCGCAGGGACCGCTGCTCGACGCCATCGGTCAGTTGGGCGGGCGGGCAGAGAGTACCCGAGGGAACGGGCAAGCTCCGTTAGTAATCGAGGGACCGATCTCCGGAGGGAGCGTCTCGATCCCCGGCGACGTCTCATCACAGTATATCTCCGCGCTGTTGATGGCCGGCGCGGTAGTCGAAGAAGGGATCGAGATCGATCTCGAAACCGAGCTGAAATCCGCCCCCTACGTCGACATCACGCTCGAACTCCTAGCGGAGTTCGGCGTCGAGGCCGAGCCGATCAACTCTGTGGATAGTGTACACTCGGCAGGTGCGTCGGGCTTTCGCGTTCCCGGCGGACAGACCTACGAACCGGCCGAGGGCGAGTATCGCGTGCCCGGTGATTTCTCCTCGATCTCGTATCTGCTCGCTGCGGGCGTTCTCGCGGCCGAGGAAGGACTCGAAATCCGCGGAGCACAGCCGAGCGCGCAGGGCGATACCGCCATCGTCGAGATCACGGAGCGCATGGGCGGCGACGTCGAGTGGGATCGCGAGGAGGGTCGGATCGAGGCGTCGAAATCCGCGCTGTCGGGAATCGAGGTCGACGTGGGCGATACGCCCGACCTGCTGCCCACGATCGCGGTGCTGGGCGCAGTGGCCGGGGGCGAAACCCGGATCACGAACGCCGAACATGTCCGGTACAAGGAGACCGACCGGGTGAGCGCGATGGCCGACGAACTGGAAAAGTTGGGCGCGGCGGTCGAGGAGCACGAGGACGAACTGGTCGTAGACGGTGGGGACTCGACGCTCTCGGGGGCGGTGGTCGAAGGGTACGACGATCATCGTATTATCATGGCGCTGTCGGTCGCGGGGCTGGTCGCGGAGGGCGAAACAACGATTCGAGGGGCCGAACACGTCGACGTCTCGTTTCCCGACTTTTTCGACGCGCTCTCCGATCTCGGGGCCGCCGTGGGCCGATAACCCCCAGGCGAACCGTTATCCCGCGGACGGCCGTCCGAACGCACATGGAACCCATCGAGCCGTTCGAGTACGACAACGTCGCGGGGCGAATCGCGTTCGGCCGGGCGAGTGGCGCCGACCTTGGGGGGATGGTCGAGGCGCTCGATGCCGAGCGCGCACTCGTCGTCTGTGGGTCGAACGTCGGCGAAAACCGCGCACTAATGGGCCCGATCGAGGACGGTCTCGGCGACCGGCTCGCGGGTGTCTTCGACGAAACCACGGCCGCAAAATCGGCCCGGACCGCCGTTTCCGGCGTCGAATCGATGAATACTGCGAATGCTGATGCGCTCGTCGCGGTCGGGGGCGGGAGCAGCATCGACCTCGCGCGGGCGATGCGGGCGATTCTGGCCGACGGTCGCTCCTACGAGGAGCTTCGCGCACACGCCGCCGAGACGGCTGTGCTCCCGGTGTCCGACACCGACCTCACCCCGCTTATAGCTGTGCCGACGACGTTCGCGGGCGCGGACCTCTCGACCGGCGGATCGGTGACGTTCGATGAGGAAGGAGAGACCATCGGTGCGGGTTTCGGAGACCCGTCACTCATGCCCGAGGGAGCGGTCTACGACCCGGACCTGTTCGAGACCACGCCGATGGGCGTTCTCCGGGGGTCGGCGATGAACGGCTTCGATAAGGGTCTTGAACTCCCCTACTCGCGGCACGCGAACCCGCTTACGGACGCACCCGCGCTCCGCGGGCTGTCGTTGTTGAGCGAATCGCTGCCCCGGCTCCCTGCCGACGACCCTGCGGTGATGGAGCGCGCGGTCGCGGGCATCGTGCTCGTCCAGTACGGGCGGGCAACCCGCGGTCCGGGGCTGCTGTCGGTGATTCACGCGTTCGGGCACGGCCTGCGCGAACAGGGCATCCAGCAGGGTATCGCTCATGCCGTACTGGCCCCGCCGGTGTTGGAACTGCTCTTCTCGGCGGTCGACGGCCGCCGCGCGCTGCTCGCGGACGCGCTCAACGTCGGCGATGGGGACGACGACGCCACGGCAGTCGTGGAGGCCGTGCGAAACGTACGCGACGGGATGGGGCTGCCCGCGCGGCTCCGCGACGTCGAGGGTATCGAGCGCGAAGCGCTCCCCACCGTCGCCGAAGCC
>JADFQH010000136.1 GCA_022561895.1 Methanobacteriota archaeon
GCCAGAGTTCGTCCATCAGGAGAGATGGCCACGCCATGGCGGCTACGAGTCGTCAGGTCCTCGGGTGAGATGGAAAACCGGGTCACGAAGCGTTTCGGGGAAGGGGACAGTAGCAGCGCAGCGGCGGCGACACCCACCAGAAGACCAGCAACGCCTGCAAGCAAAGACAATCGTCGGCCTCCGCGCCGTTCCGAAACCGGTGTAGTGGGATGCTCTGGCGTGGCGAGCGCTTCCTCAATTTCGTTGCGCACGTCGCCGATGTCGCGCATCCGACGCTTCGCGTCTTTCGTCAGTGCAGGAAATCAGAGATTTCCTGCTTGCAGCCGGGAGACGCAGACTCCCGGCCACATCATGAGAAAGCTACGCTCTCTCAAACGACAGCGCAAAAGGTGCGGTTCAACACGCTTTTTACCAGCCGCCGTCTGAATTCGGGCATGGCAGAGTTCAAGGTCGTCGTCGGCGATCCCGAAACGGGAGCGACCTACCAGCGTGACGTGGACGGACAGGACGCAAATCGATTCCTCGGTATCGACATCGGCGAGGAGGTCGACGGCAGCGCCGTCGGGCTGTCGGGCTACTCCCTTACACTTACCGGCGGCTCGGACAACGCCGGTCGTCCGCTTCGCAGTGACATTTCGGGTCCGAACCTAAAGCAGGTCCTCCTTACTGGTGGGACCGGCTACAAACCCAAACGCGATGGCGAGCGAAAGCGCGTCACCGTCCGCGGCCGGGAGGTAAGCGAGGAGGTCGTCCAGATCAACGCCAAGATCAGCTCGAGAGGGGACGAGAGCGTCGAGGACCTCTTCTCCGAGAGTGCGGACGAAGACACTGACGAGTAACCGTTCTTATGGACCGGATTTCGAGCGAGAACCCGGCAGTTGAAACGCTCCGCGCGCAGGTTGCGCGCCACGGCGCGCGCCGCAAACGCCTCGAACTCCCCGCAGAGGCGCTACCGGAGGGCGAGCCGCTCAGGTTCGTCGTCGAGGGGAGGACCTACTACGCGGTCGTTCAGGGCGGGTTCGCTGAGGACCCGTACATCAGCGGAGCCTACGAAACGCCCGATATGGCGCGCGAAATCTCGGGCACGAACCACCTCGAAGAGTGGATCGACCGGGTCGATCGGCCGGTCGGCGGGTCGGTCCTCGTCGATATCATCGAGCCCGAGTTCGCCTACGGCCTGCGGGAACCGGGCGAGGAAGTGGTCTACGAGGCGATCGAGAAACCCAAAGACAGCCTCGCGAATATCGCTCGGAATCTGGAGGAGTCATGAGCCGCCGCGAGGAGTTTCTGTCGGGCGAACGTCCCGAGGACGTGGCGATCTACCTCGCGGCGAGCGCCGTCGATAACATCGGAAAACTCGCTGCCTACGGCGAGGAAATCGAGGACGGAGTTGTCCTTACTATCCCCGGCGAGAGCGGGCGAAGCGCCTTCTCGAAGGTCGCCGGGAAAGATGCGATGGCGTTTGCAAAGGAGGCGATGGACGAGGAGGGCGAGATCAATGCGGATCTCACTGGAGGGAGCTGTCCAGCCTGTGGCTCCGAGGATCTCGACTACGTCTTTGCCTTTGCCGAAGAACGGAACGAGGAGGTCGGCGGTTTGTATGCCGAGGGTGACGTGATCCACGCGTACGCTCACTGTACTTGCGGTACGGCCTTTTCGGATCGCTGGGTCGCGAGCGAGCGGTGATCGCTGGCCGAGAAGCCTATCAGTTTTCGGGAACTAGCAGTAGCGATGTCCTACGAAACCGGGAGCGAGACGCGCCGTGGATTTCTCATCTCGACGCGCGAGTGGAAGGTCGTCACCCTCGCCGCATTTCTGATGATCGTCAACATCGGCCTGATCTACGTCCTCGCCACCACGCCGCTCGCGGCGGTCAATCAGAGCCTCTTTGCCGCACCGATTTTGGGCGTGCTCGTCTACGGCGCGGCGCTGTTCGTCGGCGAGTGGATCGCCGAACGCGGCGTCATGAACGGCAACGGACCGATGGCGTTCGTCGGCCTCGTGATCCTTCAAGGGGCTTTTGGTACCTTCGGTGCCGGCGTCCTCTCGTTCGCACCACCGGATCTCCGCGTCGCGGCGCTCGGAATCACCGCTGCAGTCACCGGCGGACTGACGTTCCTGATCGCGCTCTACGTGTACGCCCGCTCGAAATCATTCGAGCGCTGGGCCACCTTTTCTACCGTCACCTTCCTGCTCGGCGTCGGAGCAATCGCCGTCGGTACGTTCGTCCTTCCTGTCCTTCTTCTCGCGGGCTTCGTCTTCATCTTCGCGGGATTTCTGTTCCGACTGGGCTGGGAGATCTGGCGCGTGCGCGAACGTCGGGATCTTCCTGTCTCGCTCGCCGCCATCGGCGTCTACATCGCCGTGATGGGCGTGTTCGTCCACGTCCTTCAGATCGTTCTTCGAATGCTCGCGCGCCGCGAGTGAGCGCGAGGTTTTTCGTCGGCGGTTCCGATAGCCGGCCATGACCGCACAGCTTCGCTCCGCGACCGCCGAGGACGCCGACGCGATCGGCCGGATCTACGCGCCGTTCGTCGAGAACACGGTAATCTCCTTCGAGACCGACCCGCCGACGGACTCCGCGATCGCGACCCGGATCGAAGGGACGACCGAGCGGTATCCGTGGCTCGTCGCCGAGTTCGAGAACGTCGTCGGCTACGCCTACGCCGGACCTCACAGGAAGCGTGAGGCCTACCGGTGGTCGGTCGACGTCTCGGTCTACGTTACGCCCGCCTACCATCGCTGCGGGATCGCCCGCACGCTCTACACCGCGCTGTTCGCGATCCTTCGAGAACAGGGATTTCTCAATGCCTACGCGGGAATCGCGCTGCCGAACCGAGCAAGTACGGAATTTCACGAGTCGATGGGCTTCGAGCCAGTGGGAACGTACCACGACGTCGGCTACAAGGGTGGCGAGTGGCACGACGTGCGCTGGTACGAGAAGCCGCTCGGAGAGCGCTCAACGGAGCCGGAGCCCCCTACGAGGTTTCCTGACCTCGATACTCGAACCGTCGAGCGCGCACTCGACGCGGGTGGGTCGCTTCTCGAGTAGATTCTCCGTTTTCCTCCCGTATAAGTGGGTTGAAACCGAGTACCACGAAAATGAGCAATGTAACCCTCGACCTGCTGTTGACGCCCACGGACCACGACGCAATCGAATCCGCCGTTGAGCAGGTCGAACTCGGCGAGGAGCTGGGGTTCGAGCGCGTCTCGATGGGCGAGGTCACCGGCCGGGACGCCGTGAGCACGCTCGCAGTTATCGCCGACCGAACGGAACACATTGGAATCTCGAACGACGTTTTTTCACCCTACTCCCGAACCCCGTCACTGCTCGCCCAAACCGCACTCACCCTTCACGAGATCAGCGGCGGGCGCTACCGATTAGGGTTAGGGACGAGTTCGCCGAACGTCGTCGAAGGCTGGCACGGTGTCGGGTTCGAGCGGCCGCTCCGGCGACTCCGGGAAACCATCGATATCGTCAACGCCGTCTACGAGGGCGGTCGAACGAACTACGACGGCGAGCTGTTCGAGCTGGGTGGCTTGCAGTACGACCATTCGGTTCCCGAGAACCCGCCGGGGATCGATGTCGCCGTACTGGGACCGAAAGCCGTCGAACTGACGGGCCGGTTCGCCGACGGCTGGGTTCCTCAGATGTTCACCACTGAGGGGCTCGCAGACCGGATGGTCGACCTCCGCCGCGGTGCGGAGTTGGGTGATCGCGATTCCAAAACGCTGCGTGTTGCGCCCGTTCTTCGCTGTTGTGCGCTTTCCGATAGGGAGCGCGCCCGGTCGCTCGCCCGCCGCACGGTCGCGTTCCTCATCGGCGCGTACGGGCCGTACTACCGCCAGTCCGTCAAGGAACAGGGGTTCGAAGAGGTCGCCGACGCGATCCACGAGGCGTGGCAGGATCGCGACACCGAGGAGATGGCGGCACGCCTTCCTGATGAAGTGCTCGACGAGTTCGCTGCGGCGGGCACTCCCGAGGAGGTCCGCGAGCGCGTTCAGGAATTCGCGGCCGTCGAGGGTGTCGATAGTGTTAGAGTCGGCTTCCAGTTCGGCCAGACCATCGAGGAACAGAACGAGACGATGCGGGCGCTCTCGGAGCTGCTTTGACGGTGTCGGTACACTTGCCGTAGGAATCGTCGTATATCGCAACGAGATTTATATACCATGAATCGATCTATCGAGTATGA
The DNA here is from genome assembly GCA_022561895.1 of Methanobacteriota archaeon. Classification (GTDB taxonomy): domain Archaea; phylum Halobacteriota; class Halobacteria; order Halobacteriales; family Halalkalicoccaceae; genus Halalkalicoccus. The sequence continues at coordinate 4,194 of JADFQH010000136.1, forward strand.
GTACCACGATAGATGATACCTTGGAACAGACCGTCGAACGCCATCCGGATCGGGACGCGATCGTGTACCCGCGACGCGACCAGCGATGGACGTACGAGGAGTTCGACGAGCGCGTCAACCGGTTTGCCAATGCCCTCTCCGGGCTTGGCGTGGAGAAGGGCGACCGGGTTGGGACGGTCCTCTACAACGGCTCGGAGATGGCGGTCGCCGTCTACGCCTGTGCGAAACTCGGTGCCGTATTCACCCCGCTCAATTTTCGCCTACCGGGCGGGGAGATAGAGTATATCGTCGACGATGCAGGCGTTCACACCATCGTATTCGAGACCATGACACGGGAGGCCGTCGAGGACGCGAAACCCGATCTGCCGACGGTCGAGAACTTCGTCTACATCGACGACGACACGCCGGAGTACGCCCACGATTTCTACGGATTAGAAGAAGAGGGCGATCCGTCCCGACCGGACACCGTCGTCGAGGAGGACGACGCATACGCGTTCATCTACACGTCTGGGACGACAGGGCAACCAAAAGGCGTCGTCCACGAGCACAGAAGCATGGTCGAGCACAGTCTGATCTGTATCGCCGAGTTGAACATCACCCGTCACGACGTCGGCCTCTCCATTCTTCCGCTGTATCACTGCGCGGAACTCCACATCATGCTCTTTGGCAGAGTCCATCGCGGTGCGGCGAACGTGATCCACCACGAGTTCGACCCCTCCGAAGCGCTCCGAGCGATCGAGGCCCACGACGTCACTTTCTTGTTCGCCGCGCCAACGGCGTGGAACGCGCTCGCCCGAGCGGCGACGGGGATGGACGTGGATACGTCCTCGCTCCGGCTCGGCTTCTACGGCGCGGCTCCGATGCCGAAACGAGTGCTCGAAGACTGTATGGACCGGCTCTGTGAGAACTACGTGCAAGCCTACGGGATGACCGAAATCGGGCCGGCCGGCGTGTTTCAGCCCGCGGAAGATCAGCTTTCGAAGCAAGGCTCTGCGGGCCTTCCGGCGCTCAACCACGAACTCCGGATCGTTTCACCCGGTGCGGATCCGGAAGAGGAGATCGACGGAGGGGAGATCGGAGAGATCCTCATCGCCGGACCGTGTACAATGTGCGAGTACTGGAACCGACCCGAGGCGACCGCCCGATCCCTCCGCGAGGCGGACGGAACGGAGTGGTATTATACGGGGGATCTGGGCTACCTCGACGAGGACGGTTATCTGTGGGTCGTCGACCGAAAGGACGACATGATCATCTCCGGTGGCGAGAACATCTACCCGACCGAGATCGAAGACGTGCTCTTTTCTCATTCGAACGTGACCGAGGCCGCCGTCGTCGGCGAACCCGACGAGGAGTGGGGCGAGCGCGTCGTTGCGTACATCGTGGGGAGTGCGTCCGCGACCGATATCGACGAATACGTGCATAACAGTGACTCCCTCGCGGATTTCAAGCGCCCCCGCGAGTACTACTTCGCCGATAGCCTCCCGAAGAATCCGAGCGGAAAAGTCCAGAAGTTCAAACTGCAGGAGTGAGTCCTTCGAGCCGAACGAGGAGTCGTTTCTTCACCGTCTCAGTGTCTGCAAGACGCCCCTGTCCGTCCGCCTCAGTCGAGCGCCGCGAAGAACGCGGCGATCTCCTCGTTCGCGAGGTCGGGTTTCTCGTAGTGGGCGAAATGGCCGGCGTCCTCGATCGGCTCGAATGCGTAGTTCGAAAAATACTCGTCCAGCCGATCGCCCCACGTCGAATCGAGGATCGGGTCCAGACTCCCCCAGCGAACCCGTGTCGGGACTTCGATCCGCTCCATCGAGGGTGCGCCTTCTCTCATCAGCCGCTTTCGGCGCTCGTCGGCGGCGATATACCAGTTGAACCCGCCTTGGAGGTTCCCCGGCTTGAGGAACGTATCGACCCACGCCTCGATATCTTCTTCACTGAATGCGCCGGGATCGCCCGCCCAGTGGCGCAGGAAATGACCGATATACATACGACACGTTTCTCGATTCGCGCCGACGAGATCGGCGGCCCACGGCTGCTGGTTGAACGACTGATACCAGATCTCATCGATGTGGTCGGCACGCAGCCACCGATCGCCGATCCCCGGATACGGACAGTCGAAGAAGAACAGCCCCCGAACGCGTTCGGGATGCTCGCGCGCGAACGACTGCATGACGTACGCGCCGATGTCGTGGCCCACGAGTCCGGCCTCATCGAACCCGAGCGTGTCGAGGAGCGATTTCAGGTCCTCTACGTGATCTTCCAACCGATAGCCCTCGCGAGCGGGCCGGTCGGGTTTTTCGGTCTCGCCGAACCCTCGAAGGTCGGGCGCGATCACGGTGTGCGAGTCCGCGAGCGCTGGAATATTCTTTCGCCACGTTCGCCAGAACTCCGGCCAGCCGTGCAGTAACACGAGCGGGAATCCCGATCCCTCTCGGACGTACCGCATCCGGATACCGTTGACCGTCGCGAACTCGTGGGTCGGGTCCATGTGCGAAGGGTGAGACGGCCATTAGCATAAAACGCCCCTCGCTATCGGCGGTTCCGATTACCGTCCATCGCTCGCTTCGCGCTGTTCGTCCAGATTCCGAACCGCGTCTAGAATGACCCGTTTCGTCACCGCGCCGCGGGTCGTCCAGTGGTGCGAGTAATCGAGCATATCGTCATAAATATCGGGTTTGCAGCCCGCGGCTTTCGGATGCCCGCCGCCGTTTACCTGCCCCGCCACCTCGTGACACCGCTCGAATCCATCCGTTCCTCGGATCGACGCACTCCCAGCGGGTTTGACGATCACCGAGGCGTCCGCGCCCTGCTCTCGAAAGGCTTCCGCAACCTCGTTCTGTGAGCACCGTCCGTAGGTAACGCCCACTGTCCATGGGCCGATCTCCTTCAGTTCGCCGCGTTTAACCGCCAACTCGATCAGCGCTTCCTTCTCGACGCGCTTTTCGGCGAGAAACTCCCCCACCTCTTCGGGCAGGTCCGGACCGTGTTCGGCGACGATTTCTACATAGTCCTCGGGTTCGCTCCAGTACGAAAAATCGGCGAGATCGTCGCTTCGTGGGTCCTCGCGCAGCCATAGGTCGTGATCGCGGGTGACGGCGGCGAGTTCCACGAGATGGCGGGGGATCTCGGATTCGAGCGCGCGGACCGCCACATCCGCGGTACATTCTTCCTCGCTGTCGCCGATCACCAGCTCCGCGCCCGCCTCGCGGACGCGTTCCGCTACGTCGTCGTCCCATTGGTGGTGATCGAACCAGCGCACCTCGCTTGCGGTTTCGAGCGCAGCACCGAGTTCGTCGTCGACATACTCGAACTTATCGGGACAGAGATCGCAGACGAACACCTGTACTCCCTCCTCTGCGTACTCCGCGACTCGCTCTAGAGAGTCCTCGATCTCGTGGGGGCCCGTTGGAAGCAGGGCAGCCTCGCCGTAGACTTCCCGGAGGATCGCAACGCAGGCGAGTCCGTCGGCGTCGGGGTCGGCGATCACGACGTGTTCGACGCCCGCGAGCGCTTCTTCTGCGGCGGCGTCCTCGGCCGCCTCCTCGAACTCGTCGGGGTAGAAAAAGCCCGCACCCGGCAGAACGGATTTGCGGGCGAGTGGTAGGTCCTCGATGAGAGTGTCGTCCATGCGCGAACGAGAGCGCGCGCAGGCA
>JADFQH010000137.1 GCA_022561895.1 Methanobacteriota archaeon
GGTGCCCCCCGCGAGCAACCCCCGGAGATCGTCGCCGTCTTCGACTGGGAGATGAGTACCTTGGGTGATCCACTCGCCGATCTCGGCTGGATGCTGTCGTACTGGCGCGACCCGAAGGATCCCGATCCTGCCGTGCCGGAACTCACCGCACAGTTCATGGAGCGTGAGGGCTATCCAACCCGGCAAGAACTCGTCGCGCGCTACGAGGAGTTCTCAGGAATCGAGTTCACGCACGAGCGATTTTATCGAGCGCTCGCGGTGTACAAACTCGCCGCGCTCGGCGAGATGTTCTTCCGGCGCTACCTCGAAGGCAACTCGGACGACCCGATGTACCCGAAGATGCGAGAACGCGTTCCGGCGCTCGCGGAACGAGCAGAGCGGATCATCGAGGGCGACGAGCCGCTCTGATCGCCTCGAACGCCGATCCCGCATAGTTATTACTGATGAGCGTGAAATCGGCCTACGACATCGTTTAACAGCGGTAATAAATATGAACTATTTGGGAAACAGCGGACATACGATGGGGGAGAACCGATGAACGAGCGAAGTGTGAGGCGGCGGGCGGTTCTCGCGGCCGGGGCGGGCGCGATGGGGCTTGCGGGCTGTATCGGAGACGACGATCCCGAGCCGATCGACGACGGCGGCGAGGGGAGCGAGGACGCCCCTGAAGGAGCTGCGGAACTACGGATGCAGACGGCGACCTCGACCACCGCGGCGTACGCCGCGAATCAGGGGGTCGCGGCGGCGGTAAACGAGAACACCGACGAGATCTTCGTCGAGGCCCAGACGAGCCCCGGAACGGAAGCGAACATCGGCGCGCTCCAGAGCGAGGAGGCCGAGATGGTCTACATCCAGAACTGGTCGGTCGTCGACGTTCAAGAAGAAGTCGAGCCGTTCGACGATCTCGACTTCTCGCTCAATCAGGTGTTTCACTACTACGACCTGCCGTGGTTTTTCTGTTCGGGCAACGAGGAACTGAGTTCGATCGCCGACATCGGTTCGGAGACGACGGTTTCTCCTACTCCCAGAGGCTCGGGAACGGCCGCGGCGGTCGAGACCGCACTCGGCTACGTCACCGAGGAGTACGAGCGAGTGAGCGAGGACTACGGCGAGCAGGCGAGCGCGATGAACGAGGGACGACTCGACGTGGGGATGGGTACCTACATGAACTACGAGATCGTCCCCGGCTGGCTCCAAGAGATGATGGGGACGGTCGATCTCCGGCTGCTCGAGGTTCCCGAGGAAGCGCTCCAAGAATGGGAAGAAGACGAGCGCCTCCAGGCACAGTCGTTCCCCGGCGAGGAGTTAGAAGACGCCGCGTTCGCCCCCGAAGAGGTCTGGGGCGTCGAGTTCGCCTACAACTTCGTCTGTCGAGACGATCTCGATTATGATACTGTCTACACCTTCCTCGAAACGATGTACGACAACCGTGAAGGACTTTCCGAGTATCATGCCTTACTAGCTCGACTCGAAGACGAGGAGTTCTGGCTCGAAAATAGTTATGAAAACGTTCCGTTTCACCCCGCCGCCGCGGACTTCTACGAGGAGATCGGCATCTGGAACGAGGAGCTAGAACGCGGAGAGGGCTAACCGATGTCGGCCCGGAGCGCCTCCCGATGGCTGACGCCGTTCAACGCACTCAGAGCGACGACCTACGCACTCGGCGTGACGTTTACCCTCTATACGATTTACTATGCCTACTCGCTGTTTTTCATCCGGATCCGCTACTCCAATTTATTCGTGGGCATGGGGATCGCGCTCTTTTATCTCCATACGGTCCTCGAAGGGTATCGCGCGGATGAGGACGAACCCGTAAGCGACCTGCGCGCGCTCGTCCGGCGAGTCGATCCGCTGTTCGCCATCGGGCTCGCCGCCCTCGCGCTCTGGTCGGTCGCCTACGTTGAACTCCACTTCGACCGGCTGTTCTACGACGCGCCCGTCGTGGGCTACACCACGAACGATCTGCTGGTTGGCGTCACCCTGATCGCGCTCGCAATTGATTCGACCCGGCGAGCCTTCGGCAACACGATCGCCGCGGTCACGGTCGCGGCGATCGTCTACGCCCATTCACTTGTTGGCCCGAACATGCCCGGCGTCTTTCGCCACACGGGGATGACGTGGGAGCAGATCGCCCGCGACGGTGCGATCGGCCTTACGGGTGTCTACCACGACACGCTGATGGGGATCGGCGCGACGTGGGTCGCGATCTTCATCATGTTTGCGGGGATCGCCAAAGCCTACGGGCTGATGGACTTCGTTCTCGACGCAGGCAGAGAAATCGGTTCGAGCCTTCGAACCGGCGTCGTGCAGGTCGCCGTGATTGCAAGCATGATTATGGGATCCATCACGGGGAGCGCGGCGGCAAACACCGCGACGACGGGGAGTTTCACCATTCCGATGCTCCGTGATCAGGGCATCCGTGACGATTTCGCCGCCGCGATCGAGGCGGTCGCGAGCGCTGGCGGGCAGATGCTTCCGCCCGTCATGGGCGTTGCGGCCTTCCTCATGGCCGATATTATTGGTGTGCCCTACGTCGATATTATCCAAGCGGGGCTGATCCCCGCCGCACTCTTCTACCTGAGCGTCGGGGTCGGCGTTCATTTAGCGGTGTTAAAATTCGGGTGGACCACCGAGCGAAAAAGAGAGTTCGATCCCCGAATCCTCCTCACGGGAGCGCACTTCGCTATTCCGCTCGCGGTTCTCCTCTATACGCTCGTGATCCTACGGTACTCGCCGCTTTCTGCGGGCATGTACACCATCTTCACCATCGTGGGTGTTGTCGCGCTCAAGAACGCTTACGTTGACGGACTTTCTACTACTACCGCCATCGCGACCGGGAGACAGAGCGTCAACGGGCTGTACCGGGGCGGCGTCGAGATGGCTCCACTCGTCGGGGTGCTCGCGGCGATGGGGATCATCATCGAGCTACTCACTCAGACCGGGCTTGCCCAACGGGTGAGCACGCTAATCGTCGGTCTCGGGGGTGGCAGCCTTCTCATCGTTCTGCTGCTGGCTATGCTCGCGAGCATCCTCTTTGGCCTGGGAATGCCGACGCCCGCGGCGTACATCCTCGTGGTGATCCTGGTCGCGCCCGGCGTCGAGGCGATGGGGATCGCCGAGATCACCACCCACATGTTCGTCTTTTACTTTGCGATGCTATCGGCGATCACCCCGCCTGTCGCGATCTCGGTCGCCGTCGGTTCGCGCATTGCGGGCACGAGCTTTACGAAATCCTGCGTGCAGGCGCTCCGAATCGGCGCGCCGGGGTTCGTCATTCCATTTGCCTTTATCGCCAACCCGAGTCTGATCTACTGGTCGTTTCCAGAAACCCTCATCGCGTTCCCGCTCGTACTCGCCGGAACGGTCGGCCTGATCGTCGCCACCGTGGGGTACGACGGCACCCGGAGCCTCGGAGCGCTCTACAGGGTGCTCTACGTCACCCTCGCGTTCGGCGCGATGTTCGGCGTGGTCGTCCATCCGGCACTCCAGATCGCAACCGCTACCGCCATCGTCGCCGCCCTTCTCGTCTCGAACACGAACACCACCGCACGCCTTCGCGCACCGATCAGAAACTAAGAGCGTTCCGTTTGACGAAGGCAGCCCTGCACACTTTTTGCTCTACTCGTAAAAAGAATACACTGATGAGTAGTACATGTAGTCTGGGGGGCGTTCACGCGGTCGTACTCGCCGCGGGGATCGGGCGACGTCTACAGCCACTCACCGATAGGACGCCAAAGACCTTACTGAACGTAAACGGTCGACCTATTCTCGGCCACATCCTCAGTTCGCTGGCTACCGCCGGCTACGAACGGGTAACGGTCGTCACCGGCTACGAGGCCGATCAGGTTCGGACGTTCTGCGAACGCTGTGACCAACTGGCGTTCGAATACGTTCACAGCGACGCCTACGATGAGACGAACAACAGCTACTCGTTGTGGCTTGCGCGCGAGCACCTCCGGGAGGGCTTTACGCTCGTCAACTCGGATACGCTGTTCCCGGTCGACTGTCTCGTCCGTCTTCGGGAGCACGACGGTTCGGCGCTGGTCGTCGACACCGCAACGCAGCCGGGTGAGGAGGCGATGAAAGTTCGCGCCGAGGACGGCCGGATCTTCGCGATCGGCAAGGATCTCGATCGTGCCGAGGGGGAGTATATCGGTCTCTGTAAGTTCGAACCGAAGGACGCCACGGCGTTGGTTCGGTATCTCGAGGAGCTCGTCGAACAAGGCCGGACGAACGAGTGGTACGAGACGGCGTTCGATCGGCTCGCTCCCGATCGGTCGTTAGGCATCGTCGAGGTCCACGACGACTGGATCGAGATCGACGACCGGGAGGACCTGCGGACGGGCCAACAGCTTTGGGGAGAGGCCTGAGTGAGTCCTCTCCGAAGCGCCCTCTCGCTGTTCGCCCACCGCCTCGTTCACCTTCTACCGCGGGACGACTCGCTGTGGGTTTTTGGCTCCCGCGGGGGCGAGCGCTTCGAGGGCAATGCCAAATACCTCTTTTTGCAGCTTCGAGACGAAAGCGGCGTCCGACCTGTGTGGATCTCGAAGAGCGAGGGAGTAGTAAGAGAGCTTCGCGCTCACGGGTTCGACGCCTACCGTGCCGATTCGTTGCGTGGACGGGTTGCAATGCTTCGGGCGGGTGTCGTCTTCGTCACCGGTACGATGACCGATATGGCGCTCTGGCCGACTGGTGGAGCGTCTCTGATCCAGCTCTGGCACGGCGTCCCGTTGAAACGGATCGCCGCCGACGCACCGAGCTTCGAGAACTTTCCGATCCGCGAGCGGCTCCGACTGCTGTACACCTATCGGCAGTTCGACGCCATTGCGCTCACGGCAGCCAAACTGAGCGACTCCTTTCGGTCTGCGTTCCGGATCGATCCCGATCTCCCCGTAACGGGCTACCCACGAAACGACGCCCTCGTTCGTGAGATCCCCGGCGAGCGGATCGGTCAGGAGTATGCAGTTCTCGACGACATCGACGCCGAGTCCCTGCTTGCCTATCTGCCGACCTACCGCGAGGGCGATTCGGATCCCGCCGCAAACGTCGACTTCGAGCGATTGGACGCCTTCCTCGGCGAACACGACGCGGCCATGTTCGTGAAGTTCCATCCGTTCAATGACCCCGGAATCGATGGCGATCGCTTCGACCGCCTCTCCTTCCTTCCCCCCGAGTTCGATGTCTATCCCGCACTGCGGGAGATCGACGCTCTCGTGACAGACTACTCATCTATCTACTTCGACTTCCTCCTGCTCGATCGGCCGGTCGCCTTCTACGCCTACGATCGTGAGAGCTATGAGAAAAACCCCGGATTCGCCCTTGATTACGACGCGGTCACACCCGGCCCTGTCACGGAAACGTTCGACGAGCTGCTCCGTGCGCTCGACGGCATTTTCACCGAACCGGATACGTACGCCGACGACCGAGAGCGCGCTCGACGCCTCGCCTTCGATCACCCGGACGACCGATCCACCGAGCGGGTCAGGGAGTACGTTCGGGTGCGCTTTGGGGTGTAGTCGGGGGAGTTGTTGAGGACGATCGACACCGTATGGATTGATGGTTCCCCGCATGGCAGTACTGCTCATGAGCGAGGGCTACACCGGCGCGGATCTCTTCGTCGATGCAATGGAACAGTACGGCGTGTCTCACGTCTTTGGCAACCCCGGAACGACCGAACTCCCTGTGTTGAAATCGCTCGCGGGAAGCGATATCGAGTATATCCTCGGGCTGCACGAGGATATCGCGGTCGGGATGGCTGGAGGGTATGCGAGCACCCGGCGCTATCACTCACATCACGATCCGGCGGTCAACCCCGTGGGCGTCGTGAACCTGCATCTCGCGCCGGGACTCGCACACGGACTGGGCAACCTCTATGCGGCAAAGATCGCGGGCGCTCCCGTGGTTGTGACCGCCGGAAACCACAGCACCGACTTTCGCCACGAAGAACCCATTCTCTCCGGTGATCTCGTCGCCATTGCGGAGGAGTTCACCAAGTGGAGCACCGAAGTGCTCGACGTGGCCGCACTGCCCGCGATGGTTCGCCGAGCGTTCCGGGTGGCGCTCACTCCACCCACTGGACCCGTGTTTCTCGGACTCCCGCTCGACGTGATGATGGCAGAAACCGACGCGACCCCTGAGCGATTGGGTGAAATTCCGACCGCCGGGGGTGGCGACCCCGCACAGCTCGCCCGTGCGGCAGAACTGCTCGAAGCGGCGGATTCACCTGTGATGATTACCGGCGACCAGATCGCCCGCGCGGGCAGTGAGGCGGTCGACAGCGCCGTGAGCCTCGCCGAAACCGCGGGCTTGCGCGTCCACGGTGAGATCCTCTCCTGTGAGGTGAACTTTCCTACCCAGCATGACCAGTGGGTGTCGCATATCCCGCCGGATGTGGGACTCGTCTCGATGCTCATGGACACCGATACCATCGTGTTTGCGGGCTGTTCGACCAACACGACGCTCACGCGCCACGAAAATCCTCTCACTGACTCGGAGACGACCTGTATCCACCTCGGACCGGACGCGTGGGAACTCGGCAAACACCAGCCCGCCGACGCCGCGGTCCTTGGGGACCCCGGCGAGATAATGGCCGCACTCGCCGAGCGCGTGGACGTAGACGAGGCCGTTCGAGCGGAGCGGATCGAAAAGGTTCACGGGATGAAAGCGTCCCTCGAAGAAACCATCGGGTCGATCGGCGAGGGCAACGGCGAGAACGACCCGCGGGCTTCGAAGGCCGAGCTGGTTGATGAACTCAGGAATGGCGTTCCCGACGCCTACATCGTTGACGAAGGTGTGACCTCGAAGTACGCCCTTCTGACCCGGTGGCCCCTAGAGAGCGAGGGGATGATCTCGAATAAGGGCGGCGGGCTGGGATATGGGCTTCCCGCCGCGGTCGGCGCGGCCATCGCCGAACGCGAGCGGGACGATCCACGAGACGTGCTCGGATTTGTCGGCGATGGCTCGTATCTCTACTACCCACATACACTCTACTCGGCCGCGCGACACGGCGTCGATCTCACCGTTGCTATCGCGGATAACCGAAACTACCGCATCCTGAAGGACAACACGATCAAGCTGTTTGGGGGTGAGGACAGCGATCACGACTACGTGGGGATGGATTTCGAGCCGCCCGTGGATCTCGTGGCGAACGCGAAGAGTCACGGCGCGGATGCAGAGCTGGTCGAAACACCGGAGGAGATCGCGCCCGCCGTCGAGGAATCGTTTGCGAGCGAGGGACCGACCGTACTCGATATTCTGGTTCACGACTGAACGACACGGCCACCTCAGTAGTTACGCGGGCGTGCGAAACTCCTCGACACGATCGGCAAAGTCCGCTGTGAACGCCGGAAGATCATCGTGCGTTTTGAGTTCGTCGTACGAAAACCAGTGTGTCTCAGCGACTTCGTCTCCGGCGCGAGAGTGTGCCTCGCCACGTACGTACTCACAGAGCGTGACGATGTTGAGACAGAGACTCCCATTGTCGGCTTCGAACGTACTGCTGTGGACGTACTCGACGGCTCCGACTTCGACGCCAACCTCCTCGGAAATCTCGCGGCGGATCGTCTTCTCAATAGTGTCGTTGCCGCCGGGCGGTTGTTCGACCGTGCCGCCCGGAAACGCCAACAACCCGCCTGCGTGTTCTTCGTCCGCTCCGCGCTCGATCAACAGATACTCCCCATCGCGAACGATGACCCCATCGACGTTCACCACATACGTGTGATCCTGCATCGAACGGAACTCAGTTCGACAGCGGATAAATCACGCGGGACTACTGTAACTC
>JADFQH010000138.1 GCA_022561895.1 Methanobacteriota archaeon
GCGGGGGCCCCCCCCGTGCGACGGCGAACTCCGGAGCGATACGGATGCCACAGGAACCGTCAACTGGGGGAAGCCGATCCCACCGGTGATGAAGAGTCCGCGCACCGATCTGGCGCGGGCGTTCCGGGTGGCAATCCGCGGCGAGGGCGGAGATCCCCGCCTGCTCCGAAAGACGGGGACGAGCGACATGAACATCTACGCTTCGGCGTGGGACTGCCCGATGGTGACCTACGGCCCCGGCGACTCGGATCTGGATCACGCGCCGGACGAACGCCTCTCGCTCGCGGAGTACGACCGCTCCGTTACTGTGTTACGCGAGGTTTGTAATTCTCTATGACACGACATTTCACCGATATCGACGACCTGAGTTCCGCTGAGCTCGAGGACGTACTCGAGCGCGCGGCCAAATACAAGAGCCAACAGCGTGAGGGAGTCACACCCCCGGATCTCGAACGAAAGACGCTCGGCATGCTGTTTCAGAAGCCGAGTACGCGCACGCGGGTCTCCTTCGAGACGGGGATGACCCAGCTCGGCGGTCATGCGGTCTTTCTCGGCGAGGACGACATTCATCTGGGTCATGGCGAACCACTGAAGGACACCGCACGAACCCTGTCGGGCTACGTCGATGCGATCACCGCCCGCGTGTTCGAACACGCGAACATCGAGGAACTGGCTCGCTATGCGCGCGTACCAGTTGTAAACGGTCTAACCGACGACGCCCATCCCTGCCAGACGCTCGCGGACCTGCTGACCGTTCGTGAAACGTTCGGCGACAGGGAGGTGTCGGTGGCGTGGGTCGGCGACGCGAACAACGTCGCGCGCTCGTTCGCACTCGGCTGCGCGCTCATGGAAATCGACCTCACCGTCGCAACACCCGAGGAGTACGGTCTCGACGAGGATATTCTCGATCGGGCCGACTCGTTGGGAAGCCCGCCGGAAACGACGAACGATCCCGCGGAGGCGGTTGCGCGGGCCGACGTCGTTTACACCGACGTCTGGATCAGCATGGGCCAAGAGGACCAGCGCGACTACCGCCTCTCGGCGTTCGAGGGGTTTCAGCTGAACGAGGAGCTTCTTTCGAAGGCCCCCGACGCGAAGGTGCTTCACTGTCTCCCGGCTCACCGCGGCGAGGAGATCACCGACGAAGTGATCGAAAGCGAGCGCTCGCTGGTGTTCGATCAGGCCGAAAACCGGCTCCACGCCCAGAAAGGGTTGCTGTCGTGGCTGCTCGAATAGCATGAAACGATCATGCGTTTGGGTCGCCAAAGCACACGTCCGCCACACAGTTAATAAATCAGACTCGAACATAGATAATGTCTGTCAGGGGAGACAGGCGATCCACCATGAGCGATACCAACCAGTCAGCGAACGCGGCGTCGGATGAACAGTCGAAACTCAGCCCTGTTGGCGCTCGCGTCTCCCGCCGAGCAACCCTTGGCATGCTCGGTGCGGGGGCGCTCGGACTGAGCGCAGCCGGAGCCACGAGTGCGTCCGGCGACGGGTTCGAGGTACGCGGCGACGGCCCGAACCCGATGGCGCTCGTCACGAGTAACGGTGAAGAGTGGCCGGAAGATGCCGACGACGACATGGAGATCTTCGACGCCGAACCGGAGTTCCCGCCCTATGTCAACTACGACGAGATGGTCAAGGAGTTCGGCGAGAAGGCAGAGGAGTACTTAGAACCACACGGCGCACCGACCCTACTTGACTCCAGACGGCTGGTCGTCGATCCGAGGGGCGACCCTGCGACGTGGGGCGATTTCAGCGGTGGAAGCGCCACCGCAACGGTCGAACCCGATGATGAGGGCTCGCGCGTCGAGATCGAGTTCGACGGGCTTGGCCAAAAGGGCGTCTATACGGTGTGGGTCGTCCACGAACCGGGAATGCACCGCCCGCTCGGTGGCAACGACGGCGAGGACAACGTCTTTTACGCCGAGCGAGACGGGACCGCGAAACTCAGCGTCGTCGATTATCCGGATGAGCTGACGCTCCCACCGGGGGCAACGGAAGACGAAACTGGAGAGACCATTCCGAACACGGAGTACCCGCTTTATGAGATTCCGGGTGAGTTCATCTTCATCGTCGCCTACCACTACGACAATCGAGTTTGGGGATCACAGCCCGGCCCGTACTGGGTGCCGAAGCTCGTCATCGATCAGTTCGATCACTGACGACGAATTCAAGGACTTCTTTTTCGGACAGGAGGTGCGAGACGACTTGCTGTGTACAATACGGCCGTCGAGAGCGCGGGCAACAACCAAGGCGTACTGTTAATCCGCTTCGGTCGCACATATCAGTATGGACGAACCCGCCGAGTCATTCGAGGAGCTGATGCTGCTCGACGAGCCGGAGTTCCAGCACGTTATGGAGTGCGTATTTCATATTCGCGAGCGAGAGAGTCGAACCTACACCGAACTGTTACAGGCTCCCGGAAGCACGGTCGCGGAGCTCGCGGACCGACTCAACCGGGATCGGAGCAATATCAACCGCTCGCTTGCAACACTCAAAGAAAAGGGGTTGATCGAGCGCGAACGTCGTCTGCTCGACTCCGGTGGCTACGTCTATCAGTACACCGCCCTTTCGCTCCCGGAGACGAAAGACCGGATGCACACGGCCGTTCGGACGTGGAGCGAACACGTCCACGACCGGATTGAGGAGTTCGGTTCCGGTGAGGTGGTTGAGCGGTTTGATCCCGATGAGCGATAACAAACGGTATTACCGTCCGATTCGCGATACACGGTAATGACTGATACAGTGCGGGTCGGCGCGGGTGAACTCACCGCGAGCGAGATACTCGGTCTGCTCGACGCCGAAAAACGCGTCATCATCGAGGTTTCGATCGCCGGAATCGGCCTCGATATGTCGATCCGCCGCCAGTCGGGAACCTACTACTGTGATACGCCAATGAAGCTTCTCACGTACAACACCGACGAGGGAATGCGCACTTGTCTCGAACGGTATCGACTGGCGAAGCGCGAAGACGAGTGATACGCTTTCTCGACCGAGTAGCTAGGTGCTTTTCATCCCCCGAGACCTCCCTCCGACAATGAGTTTGGATCTCATGGCCGGCTACGAGGAACCCCCGGACCTCGCCGACGAGGGTGTCTGGCTCGAATGTATCGAAACCGGCGAGCAGTACGCTCCCTTCGAAGAAGTCAGGTATCGTAGCGACGCGGGCGCGCTGTTGGAAGTCCGCTATGCCGACCTTCCGACGTTCGAGGAGTTCGAGGGCGAGGGCGTCTGGCGCTACCGCGAGTCACTTCCAGTCGAACAGGAGGTCACCATCGATGAGGGCGCGACCCCGCTGTACGAGCTTCCACGATTGGAAGACGAGATCGGCGTCCAGTCCCTTCGGATCAAACACGAGGGAATGAACCCGACGGGGAGCTTTAAAGACAGAGGAATGACCGTCGGCGTGGGCGTCGCCGGCGAACTCGGCGTCGAGCGACTGGCGTGCGCTTCCACTGGAAACACGAGCGCCGCGCTCGCCGCGTATGGCGGACGTGCGGGCATGGAGACGCTCGTTTTGCTACCTGCCGGAAAAGTTGCAGCGGGCAAGATCGCACAGGCGAGCCTGCACGGTGCGCGAATCCTCGAAGTCGAGGGCAACTTCGATACCTGTCTGGATATCGTTCAGGATCTCGCCGAGCAAGGTGAGGCTTACCTGCTCAACTCGCTCAACCCATTCAGGTTAGAAGGGCAGAAGACGATCGGTTTCGAGATCCTCGAACGTCACCGCAATGAGTATGATACTTTCCCCGACCGGATCGTTCTTCCAGTTGGCAACGCAGGCAACACCGCAGCGCTCTATAAGGCCTTTAGAGAGCTCGTTGCAAGCGGCGCGCTTTCAGAGAGCGAGGTTCCGAAGCTCACAGGAGTACAGGCAGCGGGCGCAGCGCCGATGGTCGAGGCGGTCGAAAAAGGAAAAGACGAGGTCGAGCGCTGGGAGGAGGTCGAAACGCGGGCAACAGCTATTAGAATCGGGAATCCCGTCAATGCGCCCAAAGCGTTGCCGGGGATTCGGGCGACCGGGGGGACCGCGGTCGCGGTTTCGGACGAGCAGATCACCGATGCCCAGCGTACGCTCGCAGGCGAGGGCGTGGGCGTCGAACCGGCGTCGGCGGCGAGTGTGGCGGGGCTGCGGAAGCTTCGTGAGGACGGAACAGTGGGAAGCGACGAGCGCGTGGTCTGTCTCACGACCGGCCACCTGCTGAAGGACCCCGACGCGGCGGCCGCGGCAGGTGTGGAGCCGGAATCCGTGCCGGGCGAGACGGAAGGAGTGCTAGAACACCTCGGCGAGTAAAGAATCGGAGATCCGTACGTCGTGTGCAACAACTGATTACAGATAGGTCAGCGAGTTTTCTGTAAACCACCGAAGGATTTAATCCCATATTGGGACACGGTGAGATATGTTTCCAGTCGAGATAGAGACGGATCGACTCCGACTCGTCCGACTCTGCCGTGAGACCATCGCCACGAAAGAACTCTACGAGTATATGAGAGTCGGCGCGCCGGATATGGCCGAGATCAATGAGTACGTCATATGGGAGCCACACCGGACAATAAAAGACACTTACAATTACCTGAACGAGATCGAAGAGCAGTGGGAGAACCGAGACCAAGCGACCTACGTCGTCTATCCTCGCGAGCACGAAACCGATGAAGGAGAGTTCGCTGGCGTCACCAACCTCCATATTGGTTGGGAGCGCCGAGCCGCCGAACTCGGGATCTGGCTTCGAAAACCATTCTGGGGACGTGGATATTCTGGCGAGCGTACCAGTGCGTTGCTGGAACTCGCGTTCAAGCAGTTAGATTTGGAGTTAGTCGGTGCGGCACATCAGGACGGAAACGTGAACTCGAAGCGAGCCATCGAGAGATATATCGAAGTTCATGGTGGGCAATACGATGGAATCCTCCGAAACTGGATCCCGAAAAAGAGTGAGGTGCGGGATCTGCACAGATACACCGTTTCGCGGGAACAGTACCGGGAGGCTTGCAAATAGTTCGAGTTCTGCTCGGTCAGAACGACAGCGCGTACCCACATTCTCTCTCATCAGCGGCTCGTCGAAACTCCTATAGATATGGATTGCGTATGAATTCGCATGAGCCAGAGCACTCGAACGGTCGGCAAACGGGGGCAGGTGACGATCCCGAAGCAGGTCCGAGAGGAACTCGGCATTACAGGTGGTGATCGTGTGAGAGTCGAGCGTCGTGGCGGGAGCGTCATCATCCGAAAGCGTCCGTCCGAAGAGGAACTCACAGAAGCGTACAGAGCCAACGCAGAGCGCGATCGGCAGGTCTATCAGGAGTGGGACGGCGTCTCGAAAGAGGCAAACGAGATGCTCGGCGAACCGCCCGAGTGGGATACTGACGAAGCGGAGCGTTCGTGAACGTCCGTCGTGGGGATATCGTACTGGTGGATCTCGATCCGACGAAAGGGTCCGAACAGCGCGGCAGGCGGCCCGCCGTCGTGATCCAGAACGATACCGGAAATCGCGTAGCGAACACGACGATCATCGCCCCATTGACGACGAGCTACGATCCGGAGACCATTGCACCGTACGAGGCAGAACTGCGGGCCGAGGACACACCAGTTAAAGAGGATTCGGTCGCGCTGTGCAACCAGATCCGAACTGTCTCTATCGAACACCGGATCGAGGCGAAGTTCGGAACGATCGACGACCGAGGGATGGCCGATATCGAGCATGCGATCGAAGTAAGTCTCGGACTTCTATGACAGGAGCAACGAGTACGCTTTTTCGAGGTTTACGCATCACTAATCGTGCGAACTGCTAGCTATAACGAGGTCCGCACCGTCGAGCGCGTGGTCTGTCTCACGACCGGCCACCTGCTCAAAGATCCCGACGCGGCGGCCGCGGCAGGTGTGGAGCCGGAATCCGTGCCGGACGAGACGGAAGGAGTGCTGGACCATCTCGCAGGATAGTCCGAAAGCGCCGAGACAGTCCTTCAGAACGGCTCCGAATCCACGCCGTTTTCGGTCTCGATACCGGCTGGTTCAGGGAGAATCGAACGGTAGTAGACGACGTGGTAGGTCCACGCGAGCGCAATAGCGAGCGTACCGAGCGTGAGCCCGAGAACAACTGAGAGGACAAAGAGCGGTTCGGAGACGACCATCGCGCTTCCCTGGCCCGCCTCGGGGTCGGGGAACTCGACGGCGAGGAAGAACAGCGCCATATCGGGAAGTCGCGGAGCAAACGAAAGCAGCCAGAAGAGAATCGAATAACCGATCACGCTGAGGAAGTTGCGTCGAACGAGACCGGCGCTGTGTGAGAACGCACCGATCGCACCGGTGTCCGAGATGACGACACCGGTATCGTAGAACTGTAAGAACACGTACAGTACTGCGGCTGGCAGGAAGACAATCACGGCTCCCGTGACGATCGCGAGACCGGTCCCGCCAGCACCGACGGCAGCGATCGCCGCGAAGATCACCGCTCCAGCCACGATAGTACCGAACAGAACGAAAAACGCGACGGTGGCCCCCAACATCGAGAGGTAGTTCGATCGACCGGTGCTGAAGAACCGACCGACGCTCGTCTCTCCGTCGAGTCCGGCGTGAACCAGTCCGATGAAACCCGCGAGCACGAACGGCCAGAGCAAGATCCAGAACACAGTGAGACCGAGACCGGCAAATGGACCGGCGAACTGGGCGAATACGGAGAGTTCACCGAAAATCGCAAAGAACAGCCCGCCAACCAGAATAACGGGGTTCTCTCGAAGCGTCGTTACAGCCGTTGACAACGAATTAATCGCGCCCATACGATGTCTGATCAATGATGAATTAATAGTTTTGTGGTGAGTCCCAACAGAATTGTTGCTGGAGATCAGATGGTTATTAGAGTGACAGTCGAACGAACAACCACCGCTGGTAGCGCGAGCATGAGGGGGCCTTGTGAAAGTTTCGGGCGGAGAGAATTATCTCGAAAGGGAAACGTGTAATCTATCGGGCAACTGTTACTCTGCTGAACACCCTATCGATGAGAGACGAAGTCGGCGTGGAATCGGACATAGCGTCAAGCAGTACAGCTAACGCTGAGAAAATATTGTAACTATTATACTTGTGCTGCCTTCTCACAGCACAAAGCTTATTGCTTGACAGATTATTGTGTAATTAAATATAATAGTATGGTTTTGAATAGAAGATCATATTTGATGTCGGTAGGAGTGTTTGTCTCAGCTGGTGGGTGTCTCAACAATGGACCAATGGATTCGGACATGACATTACCAGGAATCTACCTCGAAACCGAGGTACAAGATTCGGATAGCGGGTTCACGTTCGACGGAGACGTTATCGAGGAATTCGATGACGACTCGCCAGCCCGTATTCGACTCCGTGTCACTAACGACTCGGACGAGGAACGCGAGTTCGGGTTCTACGCAACACCGCCGTTCAGTTCCTACGGCGGCGAGCAACGCAATGGCGACGCGGAGGTACATCTCGTTCCGGACGACAGGGACCAGCTCATGTCCGTAGACGAGACTGGCGAGCCGGACGAGTGGATCCCCTCGCGCCCGCAGGACGGATGTTGGCAGGCGATGACCGATCACCGGCCGGTTCCTCCGGACGTCGACCGACGGTTCGAACCTCTCGATGCGGGGGAGGCGGTCGAACACGAGTACACCGTTCTCAGTAGTCCGAAAAACGAGGACTGTTTCCCGGCTGGTGAGTACGTAGTCGAAGGCTCACTAGCGATCGGCGGTGAAGAAGAGGAAACGG
>JADFQH010000139.1 GCA_022561895.1 Methanobacteriota archaeon
GACGCCGCCGAACTCGTTCTCGACGAAGTTCGAGGCGGAATCGATCCCCTCGTGCGCATCGGGGACGGGGCACGACTACGGGGTGCGACGATCATCAATGCGCTCGATGACGTACGAATAGAACTCGTTGACGAGACGGGAACGACCCCCTCACTTGGCACCGGGACACGAGGGATGGGCGACGTACTCGCGGCGACAAATATCGCCCGACTGGAAGGCGAGGCGATCAAGCGCCGCGAGATCGAACCCACCGATGGCGAACTCACGACCATCAAACGCCGCTCCAGAGAACAGTCATCGGAAAACAGGGAGATCGATACCGAGCTTGCGAGACGGGTCGCCCACGGTGAGTTGACGATCGAGGAAGCCTTAGCGGAACACCGTGAGGGGTAGTCGTCACTTCTCATCGAAGCGCGGGGTGGCCCGAACCGTCGCGCCGACGACCAGCGCTGCCCCGATCATCACGAGGTTCTTAATGATGTACTGACCCTCGATCGTCAGCGCGTACGGGAACTGTACAAACGTCACCTCCGGGAGCAGGAGAAGTGGAAGAAACGTCCCCGGCATCTGGACGAACAGGAGGAGAATGCCGAGTCGGATGAGCGGCCGGTAGAGTAGACAGAGGCCGATCAGCACCTCCCATATTCCCAGAACGGGGACGAACAGCTCCGGCGAGACGACGTAGACGGTGTTTGCGACCAGTTCGGCGGCGGGACTCAACCCGAGGGGTTTGAGCGCGCCGAACCAGACGAACACGATCCCGATGGAGTAGCGAAGCAGACGCAGTCCCCAGCGGTCCATCCAGCCGGCGATGACGGCGTCGAACGATTCGAATCGCTGTACGAGGTCGTTTCTGCTTCGGGGAAGCTGTTCTGCGTCCATAATGGAACGACACCGTCGCCGCTGTCGTCGGATAGCGCTACGTGAAGGACGCGTATAACGGTTCGTCGGTCGATGGATCGGTGGCGAGTCGCTACGGCCGCTCGCGCTCGAACGCCGCCTCCGCACGGTCCACGATCTCGCGAATCGCAAGCCCCGTTTCGTTTGCAACGGCCGCCGCGTCGTCGTATTCGGCGCTCACATCGTAGATTTCGCCCGACTCATCGCTCGCGATCTTCACGTCGAGTTCGTACTCTTCGCCGTCGAGTTCGAGCGAAACGCTCTCGATTTCACGATGTGCTACCCACCGATGGGTTCCGGCGGTCGCGCGCACGCCCAGCGTTCCCGTCTCTTCTGCGAGCCGTCGGGCAACTCGTTGAGCATCCTCCGGCCGACAGATCACTGTCACGAGATGGCCGGGACGGGATTTCTTCATCGTCGCGGGCAGAATCGAAACGTCGCGTGCGCCCGCTCTGGCGAGCGTTTCTTGCAGTCCGCCGAGGAGCTCGGGCGAAACGTCGTCGACGTTGGTTTCGAGCACCGTGATCTCCTCGCGAGTGAGTCCCCTGTTTTCCCCGAGTGTCGCGCGCAAGACGTTCGGCCGGTTCGAAAAATCCGCGTTCCCCGCGCCGTAGCCGACGCCGGAAACCCGAAGTCCGGGCAGGGTTTCGACCCCGTCGGCGATCCGTGCGAGGATCGCCGCGCCCGTCGGCGTCAGCAGCTCCCGTTCGATGGGTCCGCCACGGATCTCCCAATCCGCTCGTTCTGCGATCTCGACGACCGCAGGTCCCGGAACGGGGTAGATCCCGTGGCTCATTTCGACCGTTCCGCCGCCAGTTGAAAGCGGCGTCGTCACCACGCGATCAGGGTCGAGATCCGCGAGGAGCAAGATCACACCGACGATGTCCGCGACGGCGTCGTCCGCGCCGACCTCGTGGAAGTGGATGGAGTCGAGATCCTCGCCGTGGACGGCGGCTTCTGCCTCCCCAAGGGTCGTAAATATCTCGATTGCCCGTTCTTCGATCGGTGAAGAGAGCCCCATCGATGCGACGAGATCGCAGACCTCGCGATACGAGCGGTGGGGTCCTGCACCCTCGGCATGGGCGTGTGGCTCGTGGTCGTTGTCGTGTCCACCACTGTCGTGAGCGTCTTCGTCATGATCATGATCGTGAGCGTCGTCTTCGCCGTGAGAATCAGCCGTGAGCACCACGTCCACGCTTGTCGCACTGATCCCACTTTTGATCACTTCGTTGATCTCATAGCGCACGTCGAGTGTCGACTCGACCGGGGCGAGCACGTCCGAATCCGCGCCAGTCGCGATGAGCGCACCGAGGATCATATCGCCGCTCGCACCGGTTCGCCCGTCGAACGCAAGCGTTCTCATACCCTACCCCTCGCGCTCGTGGATAAAAAGCGCACGATCGTCCACATCCGAGCGCGGTCGTGAGAGCCGTTCGAGCAGTAGGGTTTTTGTACCCGCTCGCACGTAGCATACCATGCGAATGACTGACACACAACGTCGAACGGGTCGTTGCAACACAAGACCTATCGGCGCTGCAAACCGACACCCAACCATCCCCGCAGTCCCATCATGAACGAAGTACAACTCGAGGTGGCGAAAGCCTACCCGAACGACTCGGGACGAGGTATTGCCCGCCTCGACCCGGACACCTTGTTACACCTAAAACTGAGTCCCGGCGACATCATCGAGATCGAAGGCGGCGACACGACCGCCGCGAAGGTCTGGCGCGCCGATCGGCAGGACTGGAACACCGATACTGTGCGCATCGACGGCTTCACCCGACAGAACGCCGATGTCGGGATCGGCGAGCGCGTCACGATCCGAAAGGCAGAGGCGACGAAAGCCAATACACTCGTACTTGCCCCGCCCGAGGAGGCCTCGGTTCAGTTCGGCTCCGATGCCGCAGGCATGGTCAAACGCCAGATCCTGAAACGCCCGGTCGTCGAACGCGACATCGTCCCCGTGATGAGTTCGACCAACCATCCGTTCATGCGCTCGCCCGGCCAAGCAATCCCCCTCATTGCGGTCGAAACCGACCCCGAAGGGGTCTGTTTGATTACCGAGGATACCAACGTCGAGCTACGAGAAGAACCCATTTCGGGCTTCGAGAAGACCGGCTCGGGCATCACCTACGAGGATATCGGTGGTCTGAGCAACGAGATCCAGCGCGTGCGCGAGATGGTCGAACTGCCGATGAAACACCCCCAGATCTTCAAGAAACTGGGGATCGAACCACCCCAAGGCGTCTTACTTCATGGTCCGCCCGGTACTGGAAAGACCTTGCTCGCAAAAGCCGTGGCGAACGAGACCTCCGCAAGTTTCTTCTCCATTGCCGGACCCGAGATCATCTCGAAATATTATGGAGAGAGCGAACAGCAGCTTCGAGAGATCTTCGAGGACGCAAGCGAGGAATCGCCCGCGATCATCTTCATCGACGAACTCGATTCGATCGCGCCAAAGCGCGAGGATGTGACTGGAGAAGTTGAACGCCGGGTCGTCGCCCAGCTACTGACGATGATGGACGGCCTCGAAAGCCGGGGACAGGTGATCGTCATCGCCGCGACCAATCGCGTTGATAGTGTCGATCCCGCGCTCCGTCGACCCGGACGCTTCGATCGAGAAATCTCGATCGACGTGCCCGACGAGATCGGTCGGGAAGAGGTCCTCCAGATCCATACTAGAGGGATGCCGCTGTCCGATGACGTGAGCCTTCCGGAACTCGCGGACGACACGCATGGGTTCGTCGGCGCGGATATCGAGAGCCTCACGAAGGAGGCAGCGATGCGCGCACTGCGACGATATCTCCCCGAGATCAATCTCGACGAGGAGGAAGTTCCGCCCGAACTCATCGACCGGATGATCGTCAAACGCGGGGACTTCCGGGGCGCGCTCGGCGAGGTCGAACCCAGTGCGATGCGGGAGGTGCTCGTCGAACTTCCCAAAATTTCGTGGAACGACGTCGGCGGACTCGAAGACGCCATCGGCGACGTAAAAGAGAGCGTCGAGTGGCCCCTGACCAACCCCGAACGATTCGATCGACTGGGAATCGATCCTCCGGCGGGCGTCCTCCTCTATGGGCCGCCCGGCACCGGAAAAACGCTGATGGCGAAGGCGGTCGCCAACGAGACGAACGCGAACTTCATCTCGATTCGCGGCCCACAGCTCCTCTCGAAATGGGTCGGCGAGTCCGAAAAGGCGATCCGTCAAACCTTCCGGAAAGCCCGGCAGGTGAGTCCGACGGTCATCTTCTTCGACGAACTCGACTCGCTTGCGCCCGCACGGGGCCAGGACGTCGGCTCGAACGTTTCGGAGCGAGTCGTCAACCAGCTTCTCACTGAGCTTGATGGGCTCGAAGAGATGGAGAACGTGATGGTGATCGCCGCGACCAACCGGCCGGATATGATCGATCCCGCGCTCATCCGCTCGGGCCGATTCGATAGGTTAGTGATGGTCGGCCAGCCCGGCGAAGAGGGCAGACAGGAGATTCTCAAGATCCATACCGGAGAGATCCCGCTCGCCGCGGACGTGAGCCTGCGCGAACTCGCGGAGATCACGGATGGGTACGTGGGAAGCGATCTTGCGAGCATCGCCCGCGAGGCGGCGATGACCGCGCTGCGCGAGGACAGTGAGGCAGAGGTCGTCGAGATGCGCCACTTCCGCGGGGCGATGGAGTCGGTCAGACCCACGATCACCGATGACATCCTCGACTACTACGAGCAGATCAAAGACGAGTTTGCCGGTGGGACCGCGGAACCCGGCCGGAGCAGACAGGGCAGCCGCATCGGCTTCCAGTAGCTCGCTTCGTTTTTCGAACTCGACACGCCGAATAGTAACGAGAGTATCGGACAAACGGGTTTCTTCAGCCTCGTAGTCAGCCGGACGACTTCTTCGGACCGGCCGGTCAGCGTTCACAACGGGGCGGGAACCGACGACTTTCTACGAGAATCCGATAGCTACCTCACAACCGAATATTTAGAATAACCTACACAACAAATAATAAATTATATTATATAGAAGGATATAAAAAACGTATGCAGACGCAGGAGACGGTTGGTGAGCGTGTGTCGACAGGTGTCGACGGTGTCGATTCGATTCTTCACGGTGGGTTTGTCCCCCGGCGGACGTATATGGTTCGTGGCGACCCCGGAACGGGAAAGAGTCTACTGGGGCTTCATTTCCTTCTTTCGGGAGCCAACGAGGGCGAAGACGTGCTGTACATCAACTTGGAGGAGTCGGAAGCGAACATCCGACAGAACGCCGATTCGTTCGGGTTCAGTGTTGAGGAGGTTGCGTTCCTCGATCTCAGCCCGGACTCGGATTTCTTCTCGAAGGACCTCTCGTATGATATCTTCAGTCCTGATGAAGTAGAACAGGAATCACTCACCGCAGAGATCGCAGATCGCGTCGAGACGCTGACCCCGGATCGAGTGTTCGTCGACCCGCTGACGCAACTACGGTATCTCGCGCCCGACGAGTACCAGTTCAGAAAGCAGGTGCTTTCGTTTATGCATTTTCTCCATAGCGAGGGCGCGACTGTCCTTTTCACCTCACAGAACACGACGCCCCAGCCCGATGACGATCTTCAGTTCATGAGCGACGGAACGATCACCCTCACGCGTGACCCGCGCGAGCGCACCCTCGAAGTCACCAAGTTTCGAGGATCCGACTTCGAGGCCGGCAAACACTCGATTCGAATCGCACATGGCGGGATGAGCGTTTTTCCGGACCTCATTCCACGTCAGCACGGCCGGGAGTTCACCGACGAAACCATTCCTTCAGGGGTCCCCGAACTGGATCAGCTGCTGTACGGTGGCATCGAACGCGGGACCGCAACGATCATCACCGGCCCGACGGGCGTTGGCAAGACAACCACGGGAATCCAGTTCATGAAAGAAGCCGCTGGGAGGGGTGAACGGTCCATTGTGTACACGTTCGAGGAGGGCAAAGAGACACTGATCCACCGGTGTGAATCGATCAGTATGCCGGTCAAGGAGATGCTCGATCGGGGGACACTCACTATCGAGGAGATCGAGCCGCTGGAACTTTCTGCCGACGAGTTCGCCCATCGCGTTCGCCGGGAGGTCGAAGAGGAGGACACCGAGATCGTCATGCTCGACGGCATCGCGGGGTATCGTCTCTCGGTTCACGGTGGTCAGGATGATCTGACGCGCGAACTCCACAAGATCGGCAAGTATATGAAAAACATGGGCGCAACGTTGCTACTCATCAACGAGACCAACGCCATCGCGGGCAACTTCGAGGTTACCGACGAGGGTGTGAGCTATCTCGCTGACAACATCCTCTTTCTCCGCCATCTGGAGATCGATGGGGACATGCGAAAGGCGATCGGCGTGCTGAAAAAGCGCACGAGCGATTTCGAGCGAACAGTGAGGCAGTTCCAGCTCGATGAGTACGGCATCCGGATTGGCGAGCCGATGACTGGGCTCCGAGGAATTCTCAACGGGACCCCCGAATGGATCGACCGACCCAAGGAGCTACTCGGGGACGCCGGGGAGAAAGAACGATGAATCACTCGACAAACCCCGATCGCTGCGATCAAGCGCGAACGAGCACACCGCCGGAGGTCGGCTAAATGGCGGAAATCCTCCTGCTCATCGATCGGGACGAGAACCGTCGGCTGCTCTCGGAGTGGCTCTCCACTGAACACGACGTTGTCCGTGAGATCAGCGGGGACGATCCCGACCGATCGCCGGATCTCTGCATTATGGATCGGGTCTCGCTCGAACGCCACGCGACCCAACTGGTGGAGCGAAAGACCGCGGCCGAGCCGGTGTTCTTGCCCTATCTGCTCGTCGTCTCCCAGCAGCATCTCGGCGAGATCAGCGCCGAGATCTGGACGCAGATCGACGCGGTCGTCCACGATGGGGTCGACGAACTCATCACTGCACCGGTCAAAAAGACCGAACTCCACGGCCGGATCGAGAGCCTGCTTCGGACACGAAGCCTCTCGCTTACCCTCCGGGATCGCAACGACGAACTCCGGACGCTGAACCATATCAATGCGGTCATCAGAACGGTGAACGGCGCGCTGGTCACCGCCATCACGCGCGAGGAAATAGAGCGAGAGGTCTGCGAGCAGCTTGCGGACGCGCCTCCGTACCGGTTTGCGTGGATCGGCGAGCCAGCCGTAACGGGGAGGACCGTCGAACCACGAACGGCCGCGGGCATCGAAGAGGGGTATCTCGATAGCCCCATCTCGCTCGGCAGGAAAACCGAGCCGACCGGCAGCGTGCTTGCGGAAGGCGAACCACGGTTCGTCCGGCCGGAACAGTTCGACGGAACGTGGGCGGAGGCGGCCATCGAGCGGGAGTATCGTACGGTGGCGGCGATCCCCCTTCTCTATGGTGAGACCGTCTATGGGGTGCTCGGGATCTACTCCGATCGAGTGGACGCCTTCGGCGAGGAAGAACGGGCGGTGCTCGACGAACTCGGACGAACGATCGGCCACGCGATCAACGCCGCTGAAAGCAAGAAGGCGCTGTTTGCCGATACGGTAACCGAACTGCGCTTTACGTTCGAGGGGACGCCCGAACCACTCGTTTCCCTCTCGCGTGAAGGCTACGCCCTTTCGCTCGAAGGGGCCGTCTCCGATAACGAGGGAGGTCTCATCGAGTTCTATGCGATCGACGGTCCAGCGCCAGCCGACGCCCTCGATGCGCTTTCGGCCGCGACGGTGGTTGAAACCGCCCGGTTCATCACCGAGCGCGACGAGGAAGCGCTCCTCGAACTCCGGTTCCCGCAAGCAAGTCGGATATCGGAATCTCAATGATGATGTACTCGTCCTTGCCGCTGTCTTTCCCCTGCGCGATGCAAGA
>JADFQH010000140.1 GCA_022561895.1 Methanobacteriota archaeon
CGGACGTAGTCCGGCAGGCAGCTGGATTCCGATGGAATCCAGCCACATTGCAGGAGCAAAGCTCCTGCTTGCAGCAAGAATCTTCGATTCTTGCAACATCACCAGAACGCGAAGCGTTCTGGTTAGCAGCCGGAAATCGAAGATTTCCGGCGACAAAAAGCCGCGAGCGCGGAGCGCTCGCGGCCCGCCCACATAGCGAAGCCGCGCCGGCCTACCTCCGCGGTCTGTGGGTGCAGCAATGAAATCAACAACCAACTATTTTGTTCCGATCGCGCCACACCCTGAGAGCTGCCTCCCACGTCAGATCGAATTATTCGTTTATGGAACAAATATATGCTCAAGTGGCGAGTAGGTGGTGTATGGACGAGGCTGGCTATCCGAAGGACGCCGACGCGATTGCGGCAGAACGGGATCGCACCGTTTCGACGCGCGACCGGGTCTACGAGACCGCCATCCAGCTGTACGAGCCAGCGACCGCAGACGCGGTCGCCGATCGCGCGCGGTGTTCGGAAGGGGCAGCCCGTGAACATCTGGAGTGGTTCAGCGCGCGGGATCGTCGAGCCAATCGACGGACGCCCAAAGCGATACCGGCGAAACGGGGCGTACTTCGAGTGGAGCCGCGCCAACGAACTCCGACGGGAGTGTACCGATAACGAACTCGAAGACAGACTCATACGGAGTGTTGTTGGCAATTACCGCTGATCGCCGACCCCGCCCGTGGCGATCGTCGGTAACCAGTGACAACAGTCCGTATCAGTTCACTAGTCGAAGAAGAACGGACGTATCGTGAGAAGTACGGTGTCGATACCCCGAGCGGTGTCGATGCCGTTGAACAAGGAGACTACCACTCGATGGAGGAAATCTGGCGGGACCTCGGCGACTGGAAGACGGTTCGACGGGAGCTTCGCATCATCGACCACGCCCGCCGGGACCGAGACGCCGTCGATGGGGCCGGGATCGTCGGTTGATGGACGAGACCGACACGGGACCTCTTGACGAGGAAGTGCTTCGAGCGATTCACGATCGCCTCGCTCGGGACGAACGGTTGGGTCGGTCGAGTTCGAGCCGTCTCCGGTGCGGATACGAAACATCGCTGCCCGGTATGACGAGTCGCTGTATCCTGAACCAGTCCGCAGTGTGCGTCTCGATATTCGGTGGCACGTCGGCGGTGATTTCTCATAGGGATTATCGGAGGAGTTCATCGATTTCTTACCCGGAGACCGAACCACGGTGTCGGCTTCCGCGAGGCGAAACACCGGGATGGCTACGATAATCCCTATCAGTTCACTACATCGAGAAACGACCGAACGACGATCAATGGGAGTGCCGGTGGATCGGCATCCGAAACCGGTTGGACGCACCCATTTCCATCCACCGCCCGAGGCGGGTCCTGCGGTAGCCACCGATCCACCGGGGGATTATCGTGATCTGCTCTCGATCGTTACCGCTTTCGTCACAGAGCGCGTCGAAACGCTCTGGAGCGAGTGATAGAAGCATCATCACTGAAACTACCGACAGTATCCCGACTCGAACGAATTCCCGCGTCATTTATACACGCCGCTTCGTGAGAGAGGGTATGACGGTCGAACCCGACTTCGATTACGAGCTGTTAAAACGCCTCACTGAAGCCCGCGGCGTCCCCGGCTACGAGGACAGGGTGAGGGAGATCGTCCGCGAGGAACTCGGATCACACGTCGAGGAGATCCACACCGACGCGATGGGCAACGTGATCGGCACGATCGAGGGCGACTCGGAGTACTCGGTCGCGGTCGCGGGCCACATGGACGAGATCGGCTTCATGGTTACGCACATAGACGAGAAGGGGTTTCTCGCCGTCGATCCGCTGGGCGGGTTCGATCCTAGAGTACTAAAGGCCCAACGGGTGACGATCCACACCGACAGCGGCGATCTAAAAGGGATAATCGGCTCGCCACCGCCGCATACGCTGAGTGAGGAAGAAAGAGAGAAGAAACCGAAGACTGAGGACGTGCGGATCGATCTCGGGCTGGGATCGAAAGAGGTCGAAGAGCGCGTTTCACCCGGTGATCTCGTGACGATGGATCAAGGGACAGAAATCGTTGGCGAGCACGTCACGGGAAAGGCCTTGGACGACCGGGTGAGCGTCTTCGCGCTGATCGAAGCCGCAAAGCGGATCGAGAGTCCCGAGGTGACGATCCATTTCGCGGCCACGGTCCAGGAAGAGGTCGGGCTACGCGGGGCGTACGCCTTGGGCGTGGATCTCGATCCCGATCTGGCGATCGCGCTCGATGTCACGGTCGCAAACGACGTTTCGGGTTTCGACGAGCGCGAGTACGTCACACGGTGTGGCGAGGGAACCGCGATCAAGCTGAAGGATTCGAGCGTGATCACCAGCCCGAAAGTCCACAGACGGCTCGCGGCGGTCGCCGAAGCGGAAGGGATCTCCCACCAGTTCGAGATCCTGCCCGCGGGCGGGACGGACACGGCGGGCTTTCAGACGTCCGCGGGGGCAAAGCCCGTCGGGGCGATCTCGATTCCGACCCGGTATCTCCATACCGTCACGGAAAGCGCCCATCACGAGGATATCGCGGCGACGATCGACCTTCTCACCCAGTTTCTCGAGAGCGAGAGCGGCGAGTTCGACTACCGGCTCTGAAAGAGAAAACCAACATATTCAGTACGGCCCGTTTCTAACCTCGGGGTATGACCGAGGATCGAGACCGCGATCTCTCACGACGGCTGTTCATGCGCGAGACGATGGTCGGCGGGACGGCGGCGGCCGGAGCCATCGCGGCGAGCGGGACGGCGGCCGCACAGGAAGAGGAAGAAGAACAGCCCGAAGAGGAGGGTGAGGAAGGTGAAGAGGGCGAGGAAGGCGAGGGCGAGGGTGAGGAGGATGTCGAGCCGGACTGGTCTTCGTTCGTCGAGGACGCGCCGAACTTCGACAGCACCGATGACTCGCGCGGCGAGGAGGAGGTCGTCGTCGAGGTCGGCGGCGGCGACGACGGACTCGCGTTCGAGCCACCGGCGATCTGGGTCGATCCCGGAACGAACGTCGTCTGGGAGTGGACCGGCGAGGGCGGGGACCACAACGTCAACAGCACCGAGGGCGAGGAGTTCGAAAGCGAGACGACCGCCGATGAGGGCTTTACCTTCGAACACACCTTCGAAGAGGAAGGCATCAACGAGTACGAGTGTACGCCACACACCGCCCAAGACATGCACGGGGGGGTCGCCGTCGGCGAGGAGATCGAGACCCGCGAGGTCATCGACGAGGGCGCCGAGGGTGGCAGCGGTGTCGAACTCCCCGAATCAGCGCGGGCGGTCGGCGTGGCACTGACGGTCGCCTTCGGCTCGACGCTCGGACTCGCCTACGTCTTCATGAAATACGGTGGCGACTACCAGGGCGACCGCATCGAGTAGCGCGCAAACGAATTTTTTGAGCACAGTGTTGGGCCAGTATACTATCGGGTGTGACTATTTGAACGCATTTGCCGGGACAGTCAGACAAATTCGTTCAAGGGCTTACGCCCGACAGTATAACGGTGTGAACGGAGCATCGACCGAAAGTCGTGATACTGTCGGACGTGCGTGCCGACACACCGCCGAGCGGATACTGTCAGTCGGAGCTGTTCTCCTATCGAACGCTCGAACGGTCCACGTCGGGTTATCTATGACTGATGACCGGCAGTGGGAGCGCCATGAAAATCAGGGCAGCTGTCGTGTTCACACTCCCCCACGAACAACGAGTTACAGCCGACAGAATGAGAGACGATGAGTTCAGCCGTCGACTGGCGGATCTGTGCGACGCTCGTCGGGACCGTCTTGAAATGGATTTCGGTTCCACTGGGTTTTCCGCTGCTGATCGCGATCTACTACGGCGAGGCGCTCAGCCCGTTTCTCGTCACGATGCTCGTCTCGATTCTCGCGGGTGAGGCGCTCTGTCGGGTAGGCACGGAAGGCCGTCTCGGACCCCGCGAGGCGTTTCTCATGGTCGCAGTATCGTGGTTTGCGGTGGCTGCGATCGGCGCGATCCCGTTCGTTCTTGCGGGAACGGGGTCGCTCGCCCACCCAATCAACGCCCTGTTCGAGTCGATGAGCGGCGTTACGACGACCGGTGCGACCGTGATCACCGATTTCGGGATCCACGAGCGATCGATCATGATGTGGCGACAGGTCCTCCAGTATCTCGGCGGTCTCGGGATTCTCGTGCTGGCGACGGCGATCCTCTCACAGATCGGCGTCGGTGGAGCACAGCTGATGGAGTCGGAAACCCAGACACAGGACGTAAACAGACTCGCCCCTCGGATCGCACAGACCGCCCGACTGCTCGGTGAACTTTATGTCGGCATCACGCTCGTTCTCATCGCCATTCTGTACGGAATGCATCTCGTCGGCCTCGCGCCGAATATGGGTCTGTACAACGCGATTGCCCACCCGCTGACGACGATCGCAACGGCGGGCTTTTCGCCCGAACCAAACAGCATCGCGGCGTTCTCCCCCGCCGTCCAGTGGACCCTCGTTCCGTTTATGATCATCGGCGCAACGAACTTCGTTCTGATCTACTTCGCGCTGCAAGGGAACTGGCAACGACTCATCAAGAGCGAGGAGTTTCGCTTTTATATCGCCCTGCTTGGACTACTGGGCGCGATCACCGCCATCCTGCTGTTCTTCGATGATTCGTATGGCGGGAGTATCGAGGCAACGGTGCGCCACTCCGTGTTCAACACGGTCTCGATCATGACGACGACGGGCTATGCGAACGCCGACTTCGACCTGTGGGAGCGGGGCGCGAAACACGTCCTGTTCGTCGCGATGTTCATCGGCGGGATGGCCGGCTCGACGACCTGTTCGATCAAAACGCTCCGGTGGCTCGTCGTGATCAAGGGCTTTCGGCGCGATCTCTTCACCTCGATCCATCCCGAGGCGATTCGGCCCGTGCGACTGAGCGGCGAGGTGATCGACGAGGACACCATCCGGGATATCTACGCCTTCGCGCTCGTGAACATCCTCTTGTTCGCCGCAGCGACGGTCTTCATCGTCGTCGACGGGGCGCGGGCGGGCATCCTCCTGAGCGAGTTCGACGCGATGGGCGCGGCCGCCGCAACGTTCCTCAACATCGGTCCAGCCTTCGGCATCGCCGGTCCGTTCGGCACCTACGACACGTTCCCGACGACGACCAAGCTCGTGATGATCGTCCTGATGTGGATCGGCCGCATCGAGGTGATTCCGGTGCTCGTGCTCTTTACGAGGGCCTTCTGGTCGTCATAGGTTCTTCGTCGTCCTCACAACGCGGCGGTCACGGCGTCGACCACGTCGGTTCGGGCAAAGACCACGATGTGATCGCCGATCTCGATTCGGGTATCACCCCGAGGAATGATGCACTCCTCACCGCGGGTGATCGCGCCGACGACCACGGTCTCAGGGAGATCCGCCATCGATTCTTCTAACGTTCGGCCCGCGAGAATACTCTCGTCGCTGATCTCGATCTCCAGTACCTCCGCCCGATCGTTGTGGATGAGCGAGATGTTTTCGGCTCGGCCCTGATGAGTGAATCGGGTGATCTCCTCTGCGGTAATCTCGCGCGGGTTGATCGCGGCGTCGACACCGACCGATTCGAAGATATCGACGTAGTCGCCGTGTTCGACGACTGCAACGGCGCGAGTACAGCCAAGCTGTTTTGCGAGCAGGGAGATGAGGAGGTTGGTTTCGTCGTGGGTGAGCGCAGCGACGACCACGTCAGCCTCGTCGATATGCTCCCGTGTGAGAAACTCGATATCGGTCGCGTCGCTCTCCATCACTACCGTGTGTGGGAGGCGCTCTGCGAGGGTACGCGCGCGGTCGTAATCCTCCTCGATGAGCCGGGGTTTTAGCCCGCGTTCTTCGAACAGTCGGGCGACCTGATAGCCGATCTCGCTCCCCCCGACGATGACGATCTCCTCGGTTGAGCCGGGGGTCTGCTCGGGCGAGAGTTCGCTTCCGAACGCCTGGACGCTCTTGGGGCTGCCGATCACGACGACGTAATCGCCCGCTTTGAGAACCGTCTCCCCGCGGGCGATCTCGACCTCGTCGTCCCGGAGGATGCCGACGAACGTAAGCGAGTCGAAGCGATCCGCTTTTTCGACGGTTTGACCGGCGATAGGGCTGCTTTCGGGGATTTCGAACTCGGCCATCTGGATGGTCCCGCCCGCAAAGGGATCGGCGTCGCGGGCGGCGGGCAGCCCGACGATGGTGACGATCGCTTGCGCCGAGAGGAGATCCGTACAGACCATGAAATCGACGCCGAAGGCCTGTTTCGAACGGTTCCACGTATCGAGCAGATCCGGCTTTTTCACGCGGGCAATTGTGAACACGTCGCTCACCGCCTTTGCGGCGCTACAGGCGACGATGTTCGTCTCGTCGTTGTCGGTGCTTGCGATGAGTATGTCGGCCTCGTCGATCCCCGCCTCCTCGAGCGCCGACATCGAGGTGCCGTCGCCCTCTATGGCAAGCGCATCGATCGAGTAGGTCAGCTCCTCGACGCGGTCGCCGTTGTTATCGACGACGATCACCTCGTGCGAATCTGTCAGCCCGGCCGCGATCGAGGAGCCGACCTCGCCCGCACCGATGATGATTACGCGCATGAACTCACCCTCGTCGGTCGGCGGTTCGTGATAGCCGTGTATGTAGCTTCGAACATGGATGGATCAGATGGAATCGGGCGTGCGGTGGATCTGTAGCTCGACCTCGCGGGACTCGCCTTCGAGATCGGCGACGATCCGGCGAATGACCCGTTCTGCCTCGCGGACGACCTTCGGCTTGATCTTCTCGATCACCCAGCCAAAGGAGACGAACGTCGGGAGGTTGATCGCGTCACCTCGGGCCGACTCGGGATCGAAATCGACCCGAAGCCAGACCCGCGAGGCCGTCTCGACCCCGTCGGGCGCTTCGTCGGGAACCTCCTCGACGCGCCAGTGACCCCGCGCATCGATATCCTTGACGAGCTTCCAGTCGATTCTCGTCGGGGGCGCAACACTGGTGACTTCGGAACGAGCGGTGTAGGTGAGCTTCCACCACGCGACCCGCAGATCGTACTGCGTGCCGGGCGAGCCGTCGCCGATGGCGACCGCATCAGCGGCCTGCATCAGGACCGGGTGGATGTCCGTCCAGCGCCACAGATGTGGCTCCAAGGGCTCCGCCTCACGCCGGTTCTGCCAGTAGCCTCGGAGCCCGAGGCGCTCGAACTCCTTGTGGACGGCGTCGATCTTGTCGTTGTCCGGCTTGGATGTTGAGGTCGCCACGGCGGGTTCCTCCTCGGCCTGGTCCCACCCAGGCGTGGTTGCGGCGCGGTCGCTCCGGGCCTATGCGGGCGTGGCCACCTTCCGGGACGCTTCCACGAGCGGCCGGTACTTGTCGCAGAGGCTCGTCCAATAGGCCGCGCGGGCCTTGGCGCGCTCGACGGCCGCGTCGGAGACCTCGAGGAACGGTGGGCGGTTCGGGCCGGGCTTGACGTAGCCCGCGATCTCGTGGGTGAGCTTGCCCGCGCTGCCCTCGTCCGCGCCGGGCCGGCCGCCGCCGCCGCTCCCCATCAGCTCGCCGATCACGCGCTGCGCCTCTTCGTTCTCGCCGCGCTCGATCAGGTCCCGGAGGTAGAGGACCGGCCAGGGGCCCATCCATGCGTCGATCGACCAGCAGCCCGCGGCGCCCATGGCCACGAACGGGTACATCTGCGCCTGGTTG
>JADFQH010000141.1 GCA_022561895.1 Methanobacteriota archaeon
CATCAACGGCGTCACTTCGTTAGCTTTTCCTGTAATCTCTTTGTGTTCAAACAATCGCGAAATCGCGCCGCCGGTCGCTTGATCGATGTCGGCGGCCGGTCCTCGAATCGCTTCTCCAGCGGATTTGCCCGACGAAACCGCGACGACAATGGCATCAGCCTCAATTTGAGTGACCGACTTTTGTGTCAACGAAACTTGCATCGCCGAGGCTCCTTGTTGATGAAGATGGGGTCATCGCGAATGAACAGCTCGTCCGTCTCGACCATACACCCACACCTCGTTTCCGGTGAAATAGCGCTTGCGTTTCTCCCGAGTCGATATCGTTTCGGTGGAAGACGCATACTGGATTCGATCGGAGACACACACACCGGATTTCCGGTGAAACGGACGAAAGGAGGGGTGGGCGTGCAGATGAAACGGGGGTTCGTGCGAACGGAACAACCAGTCGAAGACGGACTCACCACCCGTCCACTGCGCGCGAAAGAACCGAACTACTGACGAGATGTAGATTCACCTGCATAGATGTAGCTCCTCGAAAACAGGTTCTCTACCCTCTCGGACGCGGCTCTCCCTCGAACGCCCTCGAACGCAGCTCTACTTGCATGTTTAACGGAAAGAGAAGTTACGTGTACAACGGAACGAGGAGTCGTTCGGATCGATCGGCTGCTCAACGGAACGATCAGTGATCGATCCTTTTTCCTTTCACGAATCAGCTAATGGACGGTAACACGGGAGTGGTATATAAAACTATACATTCGTTCGAAGTTTCCGATCGAACGCAGATCGGGAGATCTGTCGTCCCCGCAGCCCTCACCCTTCTCCGACACTGATTTCACCGGAAACCCGGTGTGTGTGTACAGCCCTCTCCCTCGTTATCTTTCATTTCCCTAATAGATGTCTCGGGAAGAAACTCTCGGACGTCCCACTCTACTTCGTACTATCTCGTTGACTTATGGCAGTAATAACATGATACACGCCGTATAGCTAGATAGTAACGATAACTCGAATCGGTTCAGCTATACCGCTCTTCGTTCCACGGGTTGGCGGTGTCCGAGTAGCCGCGTTTCTCCCAGAACCCCCGCTTCGGTTCGGTGAGGAATTCGATTCCATCGACCCATTTGGCCCCTTTATACGCATACTTGTGTGGGGTCACCACGCGCAACGGCCCGCCGTGCTCGCGGGGGAGCGCTTCGCCGTTGAACTCCCAGGTAAAGAGCACCTCCTTGCGCATGCACGCTTCGAGCGGGAGGTTCGTCGTGTAGCCATCGAGCGCCGAAAACATGACGTGAACTGCCCCCTCCGCAACGCCCGCCCGCTCCGCGAGCATGGGAAACGAAACGCCCGTAAAATCACAGTCGAACTTACTCCAGCCGGTCACGCAGTGAAAATCCTGCCTCTGGGTTGCGCTCGACAGTTCCTTGAACTCCTCGTAGGAGAACGATAGTTCCTCTTCGACCGCCCCTGTTACGGTGAACTCCCACGAGCCGGGATCGAACTCGGGAACCGATCCCTTCGAGAGAACGGGAAACTTGGATGTTTCCCGCTGCCCCGGCGGCAGGCGCTCCTCGCCGAACTCCCGGTAGAGACCGGTAACGTCCGTGCTCATGCTCATACAGCACGCACAGTAGGCGAAGAAACGTATGCCTACCGAATCCTCGTCGCCATCGTGAACGCTCCTAATCGTACTTCGCTGTCCATTGGACACCGACCGCTGTAGTCCGGTCGATAACCAGTTATACTATTGGTCGTAACTGTTTGTACACCAAACGCGAGCCACTCTGGCGTTAGTGTACAATGACTTACGACCAACAGTATACGCCCGATGGAATACTCCCGAACTGCAAAGCGACGTTTTCCCATCAGAAGGTTTCCTTTCCGATATCTGTATGATTTGTCCCGTCAGAGTTAAATACGCCTCCGTCGAAGCCCCGACTGTTCCGATGCCGAAAGTAGAAATCACCGTCCCGGAGCACCTCGAAATGCAGATCGCACAGATGGTCGATCAGGGGGAGTTCGCAACCCGTGATGAGGCCATCGAGGACCTGCTCTCAGCGGGGCTGAAAGCCTACAAGACGAGCGGACCACAGATGGATGAGGAGCCCGGACTCGAAGACGATGGGATGATGGGCCACGACGATGAGTACGTCTTCTGATCCTAGCTGACACCAGCAGCGACACTCCACTGTGTGCATGGGATCGACTGACGCGGGAAATTCTTAACACGCAGACGCTCATATCGCTATGTAATGCACAAAGACGAGCTTCTCGAGCTACACGATCAGATGGTCACGATCATGGAGTATTTCAAGCGCCAAGACGGCGTCGACGAGGATCTCTTTGCTCCGTACGACCAGCTTGACGTCGATCCCTCGCACGTCCACAAATCCAAAAGCGAGCACAAACACGCCGTGTTCGTCCTCGGAAATGCGCTTGCAAACGCCATGAGCAACGACGAGTTCTCGAGTGCCGGGCGGATCGGAAAGCGAATGGCCGAGCTTGCGGATGACGCCGAAGGTAAGATTTAATCTAAACTCAGACTGTCGGAAGAATTATATGTTTGGGCTGTCTCCCAGTGGGTATGCAGACGTCCACGAAGACCCGTATCGCCGACTGGGAGACCCAACCAGTCGAAGACGGCTACGCCGGCCTTCACACCTCGCTGCATCGGGATTTTCGGGCGTGATCACTACTGAGGGGAGCGCTCTGTTCATGCTCAACGGTCGGGCCGTCGGACTCTCGGGTGGCTCGATCGAGTCCTTCGAAGCGGCTTCGCTTACCGCCGCGCGCGCACCACACCCCGCGCTCTCGCTTCTGTTCGCCATGCAAGAAGCGGGAGGACGGACAAAAGCGACGTACTACACGAACGAGACTCCGATCGAGGAAGCGAAATCAACGCTCGACTCCGGTGGTTTTACCGGCTATCTCGAACTCTCGGAGAACGTCCTCAGTGGCGATTATTTCGCAGTGTATCACCAAGGCCGGTCGATGAGCGTCGCCCTTGTCGGCTCGGAGGGGCGACTCATCACCGACGAGGAGGCAGAATCGCGCATGCATGAGGAGGTCGGACTCTACACCGTCGAAACCGTCGCCATCGACGAAATCGCGATCCCCGAGCCGACGATCACCACGCCCGAACCGACGACCGGTTCACTCGAACCCGACGATGCCAGCGGACCGGTCGATGGAGAGGACCCAACCGAATCCGATGAAGTGGACGGGTCAGAAGAACTCGAAGGCGTTCCCCGAGGAACCAGAGAGTTGGCGGAACCGAACGGGACAGCGGGACCAAACGGAACGGCCGATCATCGGACGGCTCCCTCGAAAAACGCCGATTCGATCGGCGGTGACTCGACCGGCGGTAACTCGAATGCTGTTGGCTCGGATGGTGTTGACTCGGATGGTGTTGGCTCGGATGGTGTTGACTCGGCTGGTGTTGACTCGGCTGATATCGACCCGGATGGCGCTGGCTCGGATACCCCTGAATCGGAAGTTGCTGATTCGGCGGGGTTCAGTGGGTCCGATTTCGACGAGTCCGATTCTGTTCCGGCCGATGGAGCCGTAGCGTCCGACGGTGAGCGGATGCGAGCAGGTGAACGGCCGCCGGAGGAACCACCGTTGACAGCGGACGAATCGGCTGCAGATGAGCCGACTGCGGGTGAGTCGACGCAGTCAGCGAAACCGGCCGAGCCGACAGCCCCACGCGATCGTTGGGGATCGGTGATCGACGATCCGGTCGAGGACCGAATTCTCGCAGAACAGCAGTGGCGCGAAACCAATCGGATCCCGTCGATCGATCCCGAGCGGAGTACGGCGATGACGGATCGATCTAGCTCCGCACAAAAACAGCGCGAAACGACACCTGAACCGGGCGAAGAGCTCCTTTCGCGGGCGCTCGACGCACTCGAAACGGAGCGCGAGACCCGCGAAGCCACCGAGAAAACGATCGAAGAGCTGCGAGAAGAGGTCACACAGCTCGAAGCGAAGCTGGCGTCGACCGGCGAAGCCCGTTCGACCGAACCCGGCCCCGAGCCGACGCCGGCGCGGTCGTTGGACCCTCAAACCGCGCTTTCGGGCACACAGCTGTTCGTTCGGTACGAGTCGAAAGGAAACGCGACCGTCGAAACCGCTCACGCGGGCGACACCGACCGCGAAGCTCTCGCTGCGAATCTCCGCCTCGAACGACACACCGAGTTCGATTCATCGAGCGGTGCTGTCGACGGAACGCCGTTCGAGGCGTTTCTCGACGATCGACTGGAGTATCAGTTCGCCGAGTGGCTCGTACGAGGGCTCGTTTTCGAACTCGATGAGACGGGACACGCGGGTTCGCTCGGCGCGCTCTACGATGCGCTGCCATCGATCGACCGGATCGAGTTTCAGGCGTCTCTCTCCGAGGATTCAGACGGCTTCGACGTGATCTGTCGCGATCGGATGGGCGAGGTGCTGTTCGTCGTCGGCTGTGCGGATGGCCGAGAAGCGATAACCAAAGAGGAGGTCGCATCACTCGTCGAGCGTGCGACCGACGCCAAGGAGGGCGACTCCAATCTCGCGGGCGCGATGCTGGTGACGACGAGCTACTTCGATCCCAGCGCGCTCTCGACCGCGGCGGAGGCGACGCGCTCGGGCTTGTTCGGTGGCGGTTCGCGCGAGAGCTACGTGACAATCTCGCGGCGCGCAGGCTATCACCTCTGTCTGGTCGAGACCCACAACGGAGCCTTTCACCTCAGCGTTCCCGAGCTGTAGTCGTTGCTCTTACTGTAGTCACTTCGAAACGCTAATCGTCCACCCGTCAGCTCTCGACTTCCGCAACGCCGTCGATCTTCATTCCTTCGAGCGTGTCGATCGTCTCGCCGAGCTTGCCGTCGAGCTCCGAGACGAACTCCTCGGTGCGCTCGGTGGTGATCGCTCCTTGGCTGGAGGGCTCGATGAGGTTCTCCTCTTCGAGGACGCGAAGCGAGTAGCGGACTTTGTGGTGCGGGTAGCCGGTCTCGTTCGACATCTTCACGATCCCGATCGGTTCGTTCTCGATGACCATCTTCAGGACCTGAAGATGTCGTTCCAACATATCGACTTCCTTCTCAAGCCGGTCTATCATGGCATTTGTTAACTTGTCGTTGCACCCTTTAAACGTTGCCCTCGACAACGGAGGATCGATATCGGTTCGAATCTCTGTCGTGCCAGTAGTTAACGCTTCGGGTTCTGAACGACGTTTCGGGCTTCGATACGTCGGATTCGGGGCGATCCCCTCCACATACCGTAATCGGTTTAGCGACCGGGGAAGAACCCGCGGCTGTTATGACCGTCACAATCGTCGGGTCACAGCTCGGCGACGAAGGCAAAGGCGGCGTCGTCGATCTTTACGGCGAGGCAGTCGACGTCGTTGCGCGATATCAGGGCGGCGACAACGCCGGCCACACCGTCGTGTTCGAGGATCAAGAGTACAAGCTCTCGCTCGTTCCGAGCGGCGCAGTCCGGGGAAACGTCGGCGTGCTCGGTAACGGCTGTGTCGTCAACCCCGAAACCCTCTTCTCGGAGATTGATGCCCTGAGAGAGCGCGGGCTCGATCCCGACGTGCGAGTCGCAGAACGCGCCCACGTCATCATGCCCTACCATCGGGTTCTCGATGGGATCGAGGAGAAAGCAAAGGAGAGTTCGGATCTCGACGCCGGAACCACGGGCAAGGGGATCGGCCCGACCTACGAGGACAAGATCGGTCGCCGAGGGATTCGAATCGGCGACCTGCTCAATCCCGATTCCCTCAGGACGAAGCTCGAGTACGTCGTTCCCCAAAAGCGCGCGCTCGCCGAAGACGTCTTCGGCGTCTCCGCGAGCGGTGCGAGCGGAGGCTCGTCGGGACGCAGTTCCGACGGCGAGACGACCGACGAGGCGTTCGATATCGCCAGCCTTTACGAGCAGTATCGCCGCTACGGCGAGCGCCTCGCGGAGGAGGAAATGACCGTTAGCTCGGGCGAGTTCCTCACTGACCGGATCGAATCGGGAGAAAACGTCATGTTCGAGGGCGCACAGGGCACCTCGATCGATATTGACCACGGCGACTATCCGTATGTGACCTCCTCGAACCCCACTGCGGGCTACGCCGCGACCGGTACGGGCGTCGGCCCGACGGTCGTCGGCCAAGGCGAAGTCGTGGGGATCGTCAAGGCGTATCTCTCGCGCGT
The DNA here is from genome assembly GCA_022561895.1 of Methanobacteriota archaeon. Taxonomy (GTDB): domain Archaea; phylum Halobacteriota; class Halobacteria; order Halobacteriales; family Halalkalicoccaceae; genus Halalkalicoccus. Next base: position 6,177 of record JADFQH010000141.1, read on the forward strand.
GGGTACCGGCCAGCTTCCCACGGAGCTTGGCTCGGTCGAGGGCCAGACCCCCGAGGGCGGCGGCCGGCTCGGCCAGTCGGATCTCGCCACCGAGATCAGGGACAAGGGCGGCGAGTACGGTACCGTCACCGGTCGTCCGCGACGGGTCGGCTGGCTCGATATGCCGATGATCCGCCATGCCGCCCGCGTCAGCGGGTTTACTGGATTGGTAATCAACCATATCGATGTGCTTGCCGGCATGGACGAGGTCGAAGTGGGTCACTCCTACGACCTCGACGGTGAGGAGCTCCTGACGATGCCCTCGACCAGCAAACAATGGGCGCACTGTGGAGTGAACTACAAAAAATTTGATGGCTGGACGGAGGTCGACTGGAGCGAGGTCGCAGCTAATGGGTACGACGCCATTCCCGAGAACGCACGGGCGTATCTCGACTACATCAGCTCGGAGCTCGACACACCGATCTACGCCGTTGGCGTCGGTCCCGGCCGCGAGCAGACCGTCCGCCTCGAGGAGGACCTGCTGGTGCTCTCACCGGAGAAGCGGGCCCAGAAGGGTCTGTTCCTCGCGTTCCAGTACCCGGCCGAGATCGAAGGCGTCACGATGACGAACTTCCTTCGGACGGCGCTCAACGCGAAGATCGAAGAGCGCGAAGAACTCTTCGAGGAAGGCGACGAAGAGGACGCCGAGGAAGAGGACGAAGGTTTCGAGACGTCGCCGATGGAAGGCCCCGCCGACGACGGCGAAATCGGCGTCGCGGAGTTCCAGGAGATCCTCGCCGAGAAGATGGAGGAACTGGACATGGACGAGCAGTTCGCCCAGCGCTACCTCAACGCCGGTTTCTCCGGCGGCGAGAAGAAACAGAACGAGGTCCTCCAGGCCGCGCTCCTCGAACCGGCAGTCGCCGTCCTCGACGAGATCGACTCCGGGCTTGACATCGATCGGCTCCAGGACGTCTCGAACGGGATCAACGCGCTGCGAGACGAGCAGGGAACCGGTATCCTCCAGATCACCCACTACCAGCGAATCCTCGACTACGTCGAACCCGACACGGTTCACATCATGCTCGACGGAGAAGTCGTCAAAAGCGGTGACGCCTCCTTGGCCGCAGAACTCGAGGACAAGGGCTACTACTGGGTCCGAGAGGAGGTCTACGAAACGGCGTAACCGAATTTAGCTAGAACAACGGTAATAACGCTACAGCCGTAAACACGAATACATACAAATCATGAGTTCAGAACAAGATCACCTCAAAGAGACTGACACCGAAGCGCGCTTCGAGTTCAAAAAAGAAGAGCGTTCGGCCGTAAAGTCCGACGCGGGCCTCACCGAAGAAGTCGTTCGACTGATCAGTGAGGACAAAGACGAACCGGATTGGATGCTCGAGCGGCGTCTTCGCGCGCTCCAGCAGTATCACGCGATGCCGATGCCGACGGACTGGCCCGGC
>JADFQH010000142.1 GCA_022561895.1 Methanobacteriota archaeon
GTCCTCCGGTAGGTAGACCTCATCCACTGTGACGGTCATGCCGTCGTCGGAAACTTGGTCATTGAAGACAGTCGATGGTGCGTCCAGTTCGAAGTTCTGCTCAGCTTCGTTTTCAGCACTGAAATCGTCACTTGCAACGGTTGCAGTTGCCGAAACAGAGCCTTCAGCGCCGGCAGTTACGTCATAATCTTGGTCGGTTCCGACTTCGAGTGTGTACGTACCATCCTGAGCGGTGGTCGTACTCGTCTCTACTTCGTCGGCTCCGATCGCTGTTACATCTGCGTCTACGATGGCTTCTCCATCTGTATCAGTGACCTCACCAGTAATGGTGTGGCCGTCCGCCGCCGCCGCCCCGGCAAAGGAGGCGGACATGGCGAACACGGAGAGGACCATCAGGGCGGCAAGGAACAGCGCTTGTCCCTTTTCGCGTTTTGTATGGTTGTGTTTCATGTTTCGTTTTGATCGGTCGACATGCTTTCTCACCCGAAGGACCCATGAGGGCCACCGATTTGGGAGATACTCGCGCTGCCATCGGGTAGGGGTGTCTCAATCAAGTAGCACTTATGTAATAAGTTTTGTGTGTTTTAACTCCGAATGAATAGAGGAACTGGGGCGAATACCTATCTGAATTGTGTCACTACGCGCGTGCTGGAAGCAGAAGTCGAACGGAGTAGAAGGGGGAACGGTACTCCCCACAACGCACTTCGCTCTCCATGTGATAGTAGATACTATGAATCGAATCGTGACGACTGAGGACGTGTTGGGCGGAGAACCCCGAATCGAGGGGCGACGGATCAGCGTTCTCCACATCTATGAGCGCGTCGAGGGCCGTGGACTGAAACCCCGAACGGTGGCCGCTCGTCACGGTCTCGATGTGGCGGACGTCTACCGAGCGCTTGCGTACTATCACGAGAACCCCGACGAGATACGTGCAGTACAACAGCGACGGAAGGAGATCATCGAGAAAAGCCGCGAATCCGCTCTCACACCGGGTGACGCGGATCGACCAGCGACCGCCCGATAGATGGAGCTGTCTATCCTCTGTGATGAGGACGTCGAGCGACAGGTGATGGAGTATCTATAGGGATTATCGTAGCCAACCGGATGATTTCTTCCGGTTACACGGTCCACGGTGATCGATTAGCGAGCAAGAAATCTACGAAGCCCTACGATAATCCCTATAGAAGCCGAGGGTCACACTTACAGCGCACGTCGTCGACGTTTTCGAACCCGGAATCGACGATCCAGAGATTAACGACAGCGGTGTCGAAGTATAACGCGGCGGGAATCGTCTACGGCTTATATCAGCATCCATCTCTCGGACGGTCACACCACCGCACGACCGTTATGAATGTAGTTACGGAACACCAACCCTTCACGAACAAGTCAGCCGAAATAATTCAGCAATCAGTAGATATATAGTAGAGTGGTGCAACTACACATAAAGAGAAGACGATGAACGAGGATAGATCCGAATCGGAGCCATCAAGCAGCGAAACTCCCGACTTCGACGACTGGGAATCCCCTGAAACCCTGCTCATGGATCACCCGATCAGGGAACGAATGTTTGATGTCGCACTCCAGCTGCGCGAGCCGACGCCGGTGGCAGATATCGCAAACCGGGTCGACTGTGATACCGAGACCGCTCGCGACTATCTCGACTGGTTCGCCACGATTGGGCTCGTCGTTGAACACTCGGGTCGCCCCGTTCGATACGAGCTGAACCCGTCGTATCTGCGATGGCGGCGCATCGACCATATCCGCAACACCTACACCGAAGACGAACTCAAGGCGGAGCTCAGAGAAATCCACACCAATCTACAGACGTACCGTGAGCGATTCGAGACGATGGACCCGAAGACGGTGTCACTCGTCAACGTCGCCGACGAGAACGAACTAGAGACGGTTTGGGAAGCCCTCTCGGAGTGGAAAACACTACAAAGACGCGCCGAACTCATAGATGCAGCACGACGCGATGATCTCCCAACGAGCGGTGTCTCTCGGATCGATGCCTGAAGACGGATCCGACAGTTCACCGAACGTGGATACTGGCCCAAATGGGGAATCAGCACCGACCGACTTCGATGTGTTAGATCGGATACAACGGTATCTCCACGGAAGCAATCGGTTTGAGAACGTCGAATATCGTTCGAAGAACGCACCGAGTTCACTCGTTGTCGAGTACGACCTCGGGTATTTTCCGACGATGATCGACCGCGCGTACCTGCAGATTCGCTGGTTCACGAACGACGATTTCAGTGTTCATTACTCCGAACAGTACGAAAACGACGAACGCTGGGAGTGTCGATGGGATCGACATCCGAACAGCCACAATGTACGGGATCACTTTCATCCACCACCGGATGCACAAACGCCGGGCGAAGACCGATCGTTCCCGACTGATTGGCGCACACTGCTCACCGACGTTCTGAATATGCTCGATGGACATATCATGGGTTTCTGGGACTCATAGTTTTCTTTTGTGTCAAGCCAAACAAGATCATATATCAGGTTTGATACAAATCAGGAACTCATCAACTGTTAGTAGACACTTACTTAGTATCGTATAATTGACTGTAAATACCGAACACCGTCGAGCAGAGAGGTCATGGAAACCGAGACACCCTATAGATCACACCGTTCCATGTTCAAAGAGTGATAGTCGACAGTGTAATGTAGTACGTTCATAGCTCCGACCAGTAGTGTTTATCAGCCTCCAGCGAACGAACGTCGTGTTCGCCCCGCTTCGAAGGGGTTATCTGTCGCCTACCCCTCGAAACCGACAAGAGTATCCATGTCAGACAAACCCGCCTCGATGTACCGGGAGATCTCGAAACAGCCCTACACGCGCCGCGAGTACATTACGGGAATTCCTGGCTCGAAGATCGCACAGAACCGCATGGGGGATCGCGATCGCGATCCCGAGGACTGGCCCGTCCAGATCTCGCTCTACCTCGACGAGGAGTGTCAGATCCGAGACGGCGCGCTCGAAGCCTCCCGCCTCGCGATGAACCGCCATCTCATCAAGTCCCTTGGAGAGTTCAACTACGCCGCGCTCCTCCGGAAGTTCCCACACCACGTGCTTCGGGAGAACAAGCAGGCGACCGGCGCGGGCGCGGACCGCGTCTCCGATGGGATGCGCCAGTCGTTCGGCAAGATCGTGGGCACGGCCGCCCGGATCGAGAAGGGCGAGCGCGTCTTTACGATCTGGTGTGAAGTCGAGGACGCTCCCGCCGCAAAGGAGGCGCTCCGTCGTGCGTACAACAAGGTCTCGCCGCCGTGCACTGTCAGAGTGGAGCGCGGCGAGGAACTGCTGATCTCGTAAGTGTTCACCCTCGCGCTTTCGACACGCGCGGAAACTTACGACCGCCTCAGCTCTCTCTTACCCGAGTACGGTATCGAGGTCCGCCATATCGAGACGACCGGACGAGTAGTACAGATTTCTCCGGACGCCTGTTCTTTCGAGGAGTGCGACGTCGGCCTCGTCTACCCCTCGCGACTCATGGAAGGCGGCGTTGTGGACGCCCTCCTCGAGGTTCCGTGGATCAACGACTGCGAGGCGATCCTCACCTCGCGCAACAAGGGCGAGGTGCTCGCACGCCTCGCGCACGCCGACATCCCGGTTCCCGAAACCACTCTCGTCTCGAATCCCGTTTCGCGCGAGGAGCTCAAAGCGGTCTTCGACCGGTTCGACCCACCGGTGATAGTCAAGCCGAACTCGACAACCAGAGGAACAGGTATCACGCTCGCATACGATCTCGATTCGTTTCTCGGCATCTGTGATTATCTCACCCTGATCCACGAGTTTCCCGCGGCGAAGGACAGATCGTTTCTCGTCCAGGAGTTCGTTCCCGATGCCCGCGATTTTCGCGCGATGGTCATCGACGGCGAGTACGTCGGTGCGGTCGAACGGGTGGGCGAGGGCTGGAAACACAATGTTCACGCGGGCGCGCGCGCGGAGGGTATCCGTCTTTCCGAGGAGCACCGCGAACTCGTCGAACGAGTCGGGACCACCCTCGATATCCCGTTTCTCGGCGTGGACCTACTCGTCTCCGAGGACCGGGCGATCGTCACCGAAACCAACGCCCGGCCGACAGTGGACGACGCGACCAAGTACGAACCCGGTTTCGCCGAACGACTCGCCAACCTGATTCGATCGCGCGCACAAGAGTGAACCCAATACGCTTTTGATGAAGGAGTAAGCGTTGGTCGGTGGTAGTTCCGGCAGCCTCAGTCGACGTCGATCTCGGCCGAGCCGTCCTCGCGAGCGAGCGTCACTTCGAGGATACCATTGTTGTACGTCGCACGCGCGGAGTGTTCGTCGACCCGGCCGGGCAACGAGACGCGCTCGTCGTACTCCCGACGGTCGTTCTGTGCGCTGATAGTCAGGGCTTTTCCGTCGCAGGTCAGGCCGATATCCCCTTTCTCGACGCCGGGCAGATCCGCGATGACGCGGATCTGCTCTGCGGTCTCGTGAACGTCAACGTGTGTATCGCTTCCGAAGCCGGCATCGCCGACCTCGACGCCGCCGCCCATCACGTCGTTCATCATCCGCTCGAGTTCGCGGAAAATATCGTCGAAGGGATCGTTGCGGTCGTCGCGTCTCATACAGTGGGTAGGTCCCCGCCCATCAAAAGACTTTGTGGGTGTTAGGGCGTCGGTGACAGCGTCGGAACCTGTTGAGCGTCGGGCAGCCCGATCCCTAAACTCTCGTCGGTCATCGCCATGCTCTCTTCTTTGCCGGCGAGTCCCGTCATCGCCCGGATCGCATCGACGTTCTCGGGGATCACGTCGCTTTCTTGGTGGATCGCCTGAAACAGATACAGCTCCGATCCCCGTACGTTGACCGACTCGCCCCAGACGCAGTTCTCCCAGAGATCGCCCCGCGGACGATCCCGGTCGCGCGCGAACTCCCGGAGCTTTCCGGTCCCGTCGATCGCTAGCTCCTCGTCCACGACGAAGATCCGCGATTCGCCGCCGAGAAGCTCTCGTACTTCCTCCGAGGTCGGCTCGCTTTCGAGTTCGATGTTCAAGCTGTGCATATGCATCAGCGTTGCGGGCACTTTCAGCCCTAATGTATCGATCGAGAGATCGGGAAAGATCGTGTTCACGTCGGGTCCGTGATGGGAGGGCACGGAGATCGGGTCCGGCAGAATATCGTTGATCGGACCTCTTCCCGTTTGGTCGGGATCGCCGCCGCGACGAACTAGCGTTGCGCGCACCTTCTCAATGCCGTAGGCTTCTTCGAGGGGCGCAACGAGCCGTGAGAGACCGGTGGTGTTACAGGAGACGACGCGAGTGGCGTCGGCCCCCTTTGCTTTCTCGAAGTTCGCGCGCGCGTTGAAGCTGGTTTCGACAAGATCGTCCGCTTCCTTTCCTTGAAGGATCGCGGGGACGCCAGCCGCTTCGTAGCGAGGGAGGTTCTCCGCACCGATCCCGCCAGGGGTGGCGTCGACGACGATCTCGCTTGTTTCGATCAATTCCTCGGTGGTCCCCGCGACATCATATCCTGCCTCTCGAAACGCACCCACCCGATCTTCGAGCGCCGAATACAGCGGATATCCCCGCTGTATCGCGCCGTCGGCTCCGAAATCCGGACTGGCCTTTGCAACACCACAGACGGTCATATCGGGCTGGGCGGCGACCGCATCGGCGACACGTTTCCCGATAGTGCCGTAACCGTTGATTCCGACCTTGAGCATACACGTGGTAGTCGGCCGTCGAGGGGAATAATATTTACGAGTTAATAGTTAAGAAAGTAACTCACAGGTGAGTAACTCGTGGCCACAAATCGCTTGGAGGGTGACTAAGTGGATGGGGTGCGTATTTGGGTATCGTACGGGCTCTATACGGCCAACACCCCGTTTATGCACTCCCTACTGGGGCAATCGACGCAAGATACTTAGTCAGTGCCATCTAGTACTCATATATGAGTACTAATTTCGAGGACGGGCCGGTGCGGGTGGGGCTAAACGGGTTCGGACGGATCGGCCGGAACGTCCTTCGAGCAGTGCTCGACACCCCGCAGATCGAGCTCGTCGCCATCAACGACATCATGGACGCGGAGGACATGCGCTACCTCGCGAAGTACGACACCGTGATGGGGCGTCTCGACGGACTCGAACTGGATGGGGAGCGCCTCGTCTACGAGGATACCGAGATCCCGACGTTCAGCGAGAAGGACCCGACGGAGCTGCCGTGGGACGAACTCGGTGTCGATGTCGCCTTCGAGGCGACGGGCATCTTCCGAACCCACGAGGACGCCGCACAACACCTCGACGCCGGGGCCGAGAAGGTGATCATCAGTGCACCGCCGAAAGGCGAGGAGCCGGTGAAAACGATCGTCTACGGCGTCAACCACGACGAGTACGGCGGAGAGGATGTCGTCTCGAACGCCTCGTGTACCACGAACAGCGTCGCGCCGGTCGCGAAGGTTCTCGACGAGCGCTTTGGCATCGAATCGGGCCTTCTGACGACCGTTCACGCCTACACGGGAACCCAGAGCCTCGTCGACGGCCCGCAGGGGAAGACTCGCCGCGGGCGCGCGGCCGCCGAAAACATCATCCCGACCTCGACGGGTGCGGCGCAAGCCACGACCGAAGTGCTGCCCGAACTCGAGGGCAAACTCGACGGGATGGCGATGCGCGTGCCGGTTCCAAACGGCTCGATCACGGATTTCGTCGTGGATCTCGAAGCCGATGTCGGGCGCGAGGAAGTGAACGAGGCGTTCCGCGAGGCCGCAGACGGCGATCTCGCTGGCGTCCTCGGCTGCACCGACGACGAGGTCGTTTCACGGGATATTCTGGGCCTCCCGTTCTCGTCCTATGTGGATCTCGCCTCGACGATGTCGGTCGAGGGTGGCCAAGTGAAAGTGCTGACGTGGTACGACAACGAGTTCGGCTTCGCGAGTCGCATGCTCGACCTCGCGGGATACATCACCGAACAGACACAGGAAGAACCCCCAGAGGCGACGGCCTAATAAGGGCGGTTGTCGTCCCGTACCGGCGATCGCCCGTGTGCGGGTCAGCGATCGCCGGTAAATCGTTACAACCGTCCTTATAAGACCCGCTTTTATTATCGCGCTCGGCCTCCCTTTAGCCATGTTCAAAACGATCGATGATCTCCCCGAGAGCCAGCGAGTACTCGTCCGAATCGACATCAACTCTCCGGTCGAAGACGGCACAGTCCAGGACAACCGACGGTTCGTGCGCCACGCGAAAACGCTTCGAGAACTGGCCGACGCGGGCCACGCGGTCGCCGTGATGGCCCATCAGGGTCGGCCCGGCCGAGAGACGTTCGTCTCGCTCGAACAGCACGCAGAGATCCTGTCAAGCCATCTCGACCGAGAACTGCGCTACGTGCCCGACACCTACGGCGAGGAGGCAGTAGAGGCGATCCGCGAACTCGCCGCCGGCGCGATCCTGCTTCTTGAAAACGTCCGGATGGTCGACGAGGAGCTGGCCGACCGCACTCCCGAGAAACACGCCGAAAGCGCGCTGGTCGAAACACT
>JADFQH010000143.1 GCA_022561895.1 Methanobacteriota archaeon
CCAGCCTGCTTAGCGCCCTGCCGAGAAGACGGGGATGCACTGGGCCCAACACAAAGATATAGCTCTCGGCGGAGTGAACGTCCGCTACGTCCAGGCCGGGCAGGGGCCGGTGGTATTGCTGCTGCACGGCCTGGGTTCCTCCCTGGACACCTGGCGTCAGAACGTTCAGCCCCTCGCCGACGCAGGGTTCACGGTTCTGGCGCCCGACCTTCCCGGTCACGGCGAATCGGACAAGCCGGCCAGGGCGGAGCGCTATCGCATGGAGCGCTGCACGGAAGACCTCGTCGCGCTGCTGGACCAGCTCGGCATCGAGCGCGCGGCCGTGCTCGGCTACTCGATGGGCGGACGCGTGGCGCTGCACCTGGCGCTGCACGCGCCGGAGCGGCTCTGGGCGCTCGTGATCGAGAGCGCGTCGCCCGGCATCGAGAACGAAACCGAACGCGCGGATCGGCGGCGCAGCGACGGCGAGCTCGCGGACAGTATCGTGCGCGACGGCGTCGCGCCGTTCGTCGACCGCTGGCAGGCGATACCGCTCTTCGCGTCGCAATCGCGCCTATCTGCGGACGCGCGCGAGCGGTTACGACAGCAGCGCCTGCGCAACGACCCCGCCGGGCTGGCGAACAGCCTGCGCGGCCTGGGCGCCGGCGAGCAGCAGCCCGTCTATACAAGACTGCACGAGATCGCGACGCCGGCGCTGGTGCTCGCGGGCGCGGACGATGCTAAGTATCGCGCGATCGCGGAACGAACGGCCGGCGCGCTGCCGTGCGCCCGGCTGCAGATCGTGCCGGAAGCCGGCCACGCCGTCCACCTAGAGCAACCACAGGCGTTCTCCGCCGCCGTGCGCGAGTTCTTGAACGTCTGCCTGCAAGGCAGCCGTTTGACGAGCAGATGTCCCGTAACGGACGGTTGTGAACACTTCTGCGAGTACGTAGACGTTGGTGTAATAGAACGCCTGATCGCGGCTCAGTTCGAAGAATTGATCGACGACGTGTTGATGCCGTGACGACCGGAGATCCGTCAAGCGTGCCAACAACGCTTCTTTTCCGAGGAAAACGAGTGTTCTTCCGGAGTCTGGCGGAAAGATAACTGAATCAGGATGGTCAGGGATTGGATCCGCTCCGTTCACGCAGTCACTCCTCGTCGGCGTCCTCGGTTTCGTCTCCGTCTTGGTCGATGTGAATTCGTTCTCGATCAAGCAGGGGGTCCGTTGCGTTTGCAAGTGGTGGCTCGCCAAGCTCCTCAGGATCAATCTCGCCACCGCTCAGGAATCGCTTGAGTGGGGACGGGCCATCAGTCCGATCACGTTTGCTCGACATAGGGAGTCACCTTGGCTACTATCAGAAGGTACGCGGGTAGAGTACTAAAAATCTCTGGTCCTTGATGAGATCGTCGCGCTGGTCTTTGGATACTACACATCACACAGAATCCCTCGTCATCGAAATTCGCCCGTCGTGGCGGTACCTTGCACACTGTACAGATGGGCTCACTATTCGGACTCTGACCCGTTTGGACGCGCCGCGCCGAGTCGACGGGGGAACCCCGTTCGTAGTCATACTCAGGGCCATCACCATAATGATGTTCACAAGGGTCGTTTCCTCTCAGCGTCGTAGGAGAAGGTCCCATGTTTTCTCGGTCCATCGCTTCCACTGGCGGCGGGTCGCCCGTCGCAGGTCCTGTTTGAGTACCCACACCTCGTCGTAGAACGTCCGGCAGGAGTCGGGCAGTTCATGCTGTCGTTTGCCACAGTCCATGCAGGTGAGTTCGAACTCGGCGCGCGCACGGTTGTAGTGTGCCTTGAGGTCTCCGTCGTCGGTGTAGTGGAACTCTTCGTAGACGAGTTTCTTCGAAACGAACTTGTGACCATCACAAACGGGGCATTGGATCATCGTCAGTGGCTCATCCATCCCGAGGGTTGTTCCTCGGGTCCCGCCTGTTTCGTCGTCTGCTGTTTCTCGCTCTGTGTTCCCGGATTCGGTTGCGTGTGAGTCGTCCTGCCCGTATCGAGGGTCCTGCCCGTCGGAATCGCCGTTGGTGAACGGGCCTGTACTGTTTTCGCTGCTATCTACGGTCTGGTGGTGGTCTGTCCAGCTCATACTGATCACGGTGTCTGGTCACGTTTCAGAACGCGACTCACCCCCTCGGGGTCGATGACCAACACCACGCTGCGATCGAGTGTGAGACAGCTCGCAAGCGGTTCCCAATCCCCACATCCCGCTCTCTATCCTCCGCTGGCTCTTCCTCTTCCTCTTTTTGTCACCGTCCGGGCGGCTGTGCTGTCGTCGTCCCCGCTCCCGCCAGCCTCGTCTCCATTCACATAGGTTCACTGACTCCATCCCGTCTTCATCTGCCTCGTGTTCGCCGTCTCCGTCCCCCTCGTTGTGGCCTGTCTCACTCCTATCAGTTGATCGTATACGTTCGGTGATTTCGGTAGGGGAGCAATGGTCATCTCTCGTCGGTTGGTCACTGTCCGATCGTGTGTGTGATGTACTCGTAACTTGGGGTGGTTGATCATCGGCCGTTCTCACCCTGTCGTTGCTCACTCGGTATGTGGTGTCCGGCTGTCTCAACTGCCCACTGTGTTGTCGCCCCCGCGACAGCATGTGTTGATACCATTCTCTATCTCTGATATATCTTCCTCTCCTTGGTTCTCCTCGCCCCTCCTTTCTCGCTCCGTTGCACACACCCCCGTCCCTGCACAAACCCCCATTCCTTTGGACGATTTTCCTTTGTGCAAGCGCCCTCTGACGCCCTCAGATGTTGTTATAGAGGCGTGGTCACTTTCTAAGAGTGTTTTATCGTGACTCACGAAGACGGCAGCTCCCCGGTTAATTTTGGCCCAAAACGCCTGAGCGTGGGAATATTAACGGTTTCAGGCCTCAGAACGTCACTCACGAAGAGAACGACTTTCCGTCATATAGGATGGCTCTAACGGTTTCAAAATTCGTTATAGGGTCGTGGTCACATTCTAAGACAGTTTCAATCTGGATTCACGGGACGAAATTTTGAAAACGGCGATTACGCGGTTTTGAAGGGGTTCAGAACGGTAACATCTGCACAATCGATGTTTGTGTAGCATCACAGTGGCTCACACATACAGTAAATCCTTAGCTGATTATAGCCTCAAAATGCCTGAAAGTGGAGATGTTGACGGTTTCAGGCCTCAGAACGTCACTCACGAAGAGAACGATTTTCCGCTGTGCAAAATGACTTTTGACAGCCTCACACCCCGCCATAGGGCTGCAAATATATTTTGAAAGAGTTTCTCTGTGACTCACGAACACGGCAGATTCCCAGCTGGTCATAACTCTCAAACGTCTGAGGGTGGAGATATCAACAGTTTCACGACTCAGATCGTGACTCACGGTATTGGAATCGCTGAGGAAAAGTCAGATGAAAAGAAACACATATACCCAAACAGTAGTTGACGTGGGAGCTTTAGTGTAGAGATGTAGTTTTCAAAATCTAACATCAAATAGCGTTCCAAACAACTATTCAAGTTTTCCAACCTATTGTTCAATTACTTATTATAACGATATGATACATATCGGAAGAACCAGCGTGTCGAGCCGTTACTGACGGACCTCTATCAAGAAAAAAGCGCAACATCCAGTCTCAAAACCAGCTACCAGATTTCGTAAGCTCGTCGTACATTTCATCGGGGAACGGCAGGCTTCCATAGATCGAGTAGGGGCACTGCTCCTTCCCGATGCAGTACCGTTGCATATCATCATTATCGCACCCCATGGGTAACGGAGTGGTGTTCTTGGGACCGATGCCACGCTCGCCCCGTCTCGCCTCGTACCTGACTTGGTAGTCAGTGATTTCCGGATCGTACCACGGCCAGCGCGAAAACAGGTTGTGGATGTCTTCGGTGATTTCCTCGACGGACTGCTCACGATACTGGGGAAGCCACATCGCCATCCGAACGAAGTTGAAGAGGTCTTTGCGCACTGGGTTCTCGTCCTGCAGCCGGTCGTCCATTGCCGCCATGCAGGGCAGCTCGAACAGGTCTTCAAGCTCAGTCACATCGATGGGGCGCGCACCACTACCCGAGTGTCCAATCCGATACGTATTGACTCGCCCGCTTCGATCGATCGTCACTGATCGATGGGTGTCATGGTTCGCCAGTGTTTTCGCCACGCTACGGTGATTCGAAAACCGCTGGAGTTGCGTTCGTTCGCCGTCGTCAGCCGGATTGTATGCGTCGAGCGCGTCGTACAACTCTTTGGCTGTGTAGAACTCGCCGATCTGAGTGCGCGGATCGGCCTGTACAGCGGTTCGGAGCAGTCGAACGATCCGCTCGCCACTATCCCAGTGTGTCCAAACCTGTTCGTAGTGACCGCCTTTGAGTGCCCTGTCTGTCCGTTCGGTGATCGCGGTTTCGTTCTGGGCAAGCCAGCGGCGTTCTGTGCCGCCGAGTTCCTCTTCTTGGACCGCTTGCAACTGCCCAAACCCTGTCTCGGCGTACTGTTGATAGGTCGCTTCGAAGTGGTCGATCGAGATGTAGAGGTTGTTGTTGGCGACCTGTGTGCGAATCTCGCCAGTGTTCTCAGCACTCGTCGCTGCTGGTCCCGCTTCCGTGGTGGTCCGGGCGAGACACGCTCGTGATGCGGCCACCATCGGGATCTCAACGTAGAGTTCCTCCTCATCATCGCTGTCGTCACCGAACTCAGGCATGGGCTTGACGCCGGTACAGACGCGGCCCGGATGGGGACCGTCCTCGGCCGGTGGCTTCCGATAGAGTACCTCGGCGATCTCTTGGTAGAGTGTCGGGTCGTCGGACTCGCGCACGAGCGAAAGGAGATTGTTCGCAAACAGTTCGCGGATATTGCGAATGGGCTGGATACGTCGGAGTGGGGTGTCCTCGAAGCGCGGTTGTTCCATCACGCAGATCGTCCCCACGGTCGCCAGCAGCACGAGCGTTGCTGGCTTATCGACGAACGAGGTGTTGAGCGCTCGCTCACGTCGCACTTGCTCGAACGCTGCCGTGCCGAACCGTTCGACATCGGACAAGAGTGTCTCAGTATCGGGTGTGTCGTTGGCGATGTATCGGTCGTATCCACGGGCAAAGAGCTGGACGATCTTGGCATTGCTGTATTCGGTTGGGGTTGCGGCGACGAGGTATGCGTCGCGTTCGGTGTGACGTGGATCAGGCATGAGTGGGTGGGTGTTGGTCTGGATCGGTGTTGTCATCACTTTCGTCGAGGAACTGCGGGCGGGCGTCGGTTCGGGCGTCGAACACCGGGCTGTCGATCGGCTGAACAACCCGACAAACATCCGCGTGCAATGAGTAGGGCACCCGAAGCAGGCGACTGCGGTCAGCGGTTACGACGGGATCGATCGGGATCTCGTAGTGTTCGAGCAGGAGATCGTTGAGCACTTCTCGGCTTTGTTCATCGTAGCGATAGTCGAGGTCGTCGTCGAGCAGATAGACGTGGACGCCTTGCCCGGAATAGACAACCATCGTTTCCGTGGCATTGAACTCGTGTTCGAAGATGTCGCAGGTTTCGAAGCCGTATTCGATTGTGCGGTCGATGTCCGTGAAGGCGTAGGGATAGCCCGCTGGGTCGGCCTCCCGAATCCCAGAGGTGGTGAGTAACCACTCCTCACGGCTCATATCTTTGTAATGGGTCCCGGTGGCTGCGTCCTCACGGTCGCCGTCGATCGTCCGGTCTGCGCGTGCGAGAGCGATGTCTTTTGCGTCGATGTCGACCGCAAGGACCCACGGTCGCTCCCAGTTATCCAGTCCGTAGTAGACGCCCGCTGCAACCGGTTCGCCGGGTTCGGTCAGATCTGGATCGGCCAGTGCATACTCGCTCCCCCGGTATGGGTCGTGGCGTGCGGGTGATTGGATGAACGATAGTAGCTCCTCGACGCTGGTGAAGTTCGGCGAGTGGGGCTCACCATCCGTGTCGGTTCGCCATGTGTTCCGGCGGATAAAATCGCGTGCTGGCCGGTCTTCGTTGCGGGTGGGGTGTCGCTCGCGGAAGCTAATCCCGAACTCTTTCGGTGCTGTTGGGGAGATGAACGGCGGCAGTTGGTCTGCGTACTCGGGGAACTGCTCGGTGTAGTACGTATAGATGTCGTCACGGGTCGCCTTTCGCCACGCCATCTTACTCAACCACCTCCTCACTCATCTTCCGGAAGGTCTGAACTGTCGTCATGCCGTCGGCGTCAGATTCTTTGACCTCTTTTTGCATTCGTGACAGATTGCGAGCCGCACGACTACTCACTTGATGAGGCCCGTGTTCTGCGTCTTCGAGCCGCTGGATCGCCTCTCGAGCTTCGCGCAGCGTAGGGAACGCCCAGATCACGTCTGCGTCGGCGTCAGCCATCTTCTCATAGTCGTTTATAACCGCCTCTGGACTATTGCTCGTCATCTCGACCTCACCAACCCAGACGAGGTCCTCGGCACCATCAAACCCGGTGACGTCGAAAACGGTCTCCGAATCATGCTTATAGTAGCGTTCAACTCGCTCAACCTCGTCAGACGTTTCAAGCCATTGGAACAACAGTTCTACCCCGACCTTGTGTGGTGTCTTCTCGCCAAGATCCCCGATCCCCGGTTCGGCTGTAACCGTCTCGCCGAGGAGGTCCCGTCCGGCTGGAAGAACCGTGTAGTACGATCGTCGATTCACCGTCTCTTTCTCGACCAATTCCTGCTCACACAACACTCGGATATCGAGACCGGCAAGATCCGTCGTTAGCTCTTTCATCCCCTCCAAGAGCGAGTAACCCGGCAGTTCGCGGTTCATCGCGTCGAGAACGCGTTGCAAGAAGATCCCATCGTCCCGCGAAAGTCCTCGCTGTCGGAGCTTCGCGTCGTCAATTTGGCACTCTTCAGTGCTGAAGAATCCCGACCCCATTGACAGACTGGAGGCTCCCTCGTCTCTACCATCCTCGTCCTCATCCACTTGGCTGTCGCTTTCGCCCCGTCTCGCCCTCTCCTCCTCATGCACGTGTTCGTCGCTCGTCCCCTGCTCGCGGTCGTCACCCTCGTCATCGCTACTGTCATTCCTACTGCTGGCTGCCTTACTCGTCGCTCCGGATTCGACTTCTTCTGGCGCTGGCGGGGGCGACCCTGGTGGTGGCTACCGCCTTCCTGTCGCCGGAGTTCGTGGACACCCTGACTGACCTGAAGAGGCGGGGCTACAAGATCGTCGTGCTATACGTGGGGGAGGCGCCTCGCCCCGATCTGGCGGAAGGCATCCTGGTTTACGAGCTTATGAAGCTTCTGATCGACCTGCAGAAGGAATCCACGCTTGTCTCAGTATAGGCTGGTCCTGGGATCGGTGGTGGTATCGGAGAGCGCCTGGCTATTCTCGCTATTCGGCGCTCTTGCTGTGATCTTCGACCCCGATGGAAGCCCTTTGAGCTGGACAGCCGTGCTGATGCTGCTGGGCGTACCCGTTTTGCTGGGTC
>JADFQH010000144.1 GCA_022561895.1 Methanobacteriota archaeon
ATGCGTGGCTCGCGAGCGTGAGCATCTCCCGGAACAAGGCCTACACCGCCGCCGCATTGCAGATGCCGACGCACGAACTCGAAGACGTGACGAAACCGGAGGGACCGCTGTACGGACTTCAGACGACCGATCACGAGAAGATCGTCATTTTCGGGGGTGGGTTTCCGCTCGAATCCGACGGCGAGATCATCGCGACGATCGGTTCGAGCGGCGGCGACGTAGACGAGGATATGGAGGTCGCGCGGGCCGGAATCGAGAAGTTCGAGGAACTCGCGGGCTAAAAAAAGGGGGCTTCTCAGAGCGCTTCGGGACCGCGTTTCCCGGTGCCCAGCCTAGCGTTTTCGCGATCTCTTCGGCGAAGTTACCGAACTACGTTCGGTGGTCGGCCGAAAGCGCCTCGGCGACGTTTTCGGCGAAATACGTCAGAATCAGATCCGCACCCGCGCGCTTGATCGAGAGCAGTGACTCCATCGCCGCCTTTTCGAGATCGAGCCAGCCCTTTTCGGCGGCGGCGTGGAGCATGGCGTACTCGCCGGAAACGTTGTAGGCGGCGATCGGAAGGTCGGTGTTTTCTCGCACGTCTCGAACGATATCGAGGTAGGGAAGTGCGGGCTTGACCATCAGTACGTCCGCACCCTGTTCTGCGTCGAGTCGTGCCTCTCGGATCGCTTCCCGACGATTCGCGGAGTCCATCTGATAATGCCGGCGATCCCCGAAGGCGGGTGCGCCGTCCGCGGCGTCCCTGAAGGGTCCGTAAAAGGCCGACTCGTACTTGACGGCGTAGCTCATGATCGGCACCTCGGTGAAGCCCTCACGATCAAGCGCATCCCGAATGACGCCAACCATTCCGTCCATCATCCCACTCGGAGCGATCATGTCGGCTCCGGCCTCGGCCTGAGAGATCGCCGTGCGCTCGATCAGTTCGAGCGTCGCGTCGTTCTCGACGGTCTGTTTGGGGTTTTCGGCCGCCTCGTCTTCGATTATTCCACAATGACCATGAGTCGTGTACTCACAGAAACAGAGGTCGGTGAGGACGTAAGCGTCAGTCTCGGCTTTGATTTCTCGTACTGCGCGTTGAACAACGCCATCTTCGGCCCATGCGCGGGTTCCTTGTTCGTCCTTCCCCTCGGGGATTCCAAAGAGCATCACGGCCTCGACGCCGGTTTCCCGAACCTCGTGGACGCGTTCGGCAGTTTCAGAAAGAGGGACGCGCTCGTGGCCGGGCATCGATTCGATGGGTACCCGTTCGTCCGTGGTGGCGTCGATGAAGACCGGCGCAATGAGATCTGAGGGAGAAAGTGAAGTCTCGCTGACCAGCGGGCGCACGCCGTCGCTCCGGAGGCGGCGCGGGCGCTTCGTGATGTCCATACCCGTTTTCGGGGTGGCTGGATCAAAGGCGTGTCGGGTATCTATCTCGCCTCCGAACCGTTCGCTATGCGAATCAGCGTTATCGGCGGCGGACGGATCGGCGAGGCAGATACCGAGATCGCCTACGAAGTAGGAAAACTGCTCGGCAAACAGGGTCACTCCCTCGTCTGTGGCGGTTGCACAGGTGTAATGGAAGCGGCCTGTCGCGGTGCGAAGGAAACGGGTGGGCAGACGATCGGAATCCTGCCGGGGGTCGATCCAAGCGAGGCGAACGACTTCGTTGACGTACCCATTGCAACGGGACTCAGCAACGTCCGGAACGTCCTCGTCGCGCTCAACGGCGAGGCGGTGATCGCCATCGACGGCTCCTATGGCACGCTCTCGGAGATCGCCCATGCGCTCGATTTCGGGCGGCCGGTCGCCGGGATCGGAACACATGAGATAACGGGCGTCGAGACGGTCGATTCGGCCGAAGCAGCTGTTGCGTACGTCGAAAAGATGCTCGAATGAGGATCATTTCTGCTGTGATTACTGTTGACAACCGAAGAAACACTGATACCTCTCGGCTGTGTCCGTCCACCCGTCGTTTTCCAATTATGACACTGAACCGACGGCAGTTCATCGGCACGACCGGGGCAGCGCTCGCCGGAGCCGGGTTGCTCGGGCGAAACGCAACGGCGAGGAGCGAGAGGGTCCCACAGGTCACAACGTTTGACCACTTCGATAATGACGCAAACCTTACTGATGGAAACACCGAGACGAACTACGAGACGAGCGGCGATGTACCGGGAATCGACGCGGAGCACGTCGCGGACCTCACTGTCCTCGTCCACGGCTGGCGGCCCACACAGAACGACGAGGAGGCGCGCGAGGACAACGCCGAAAAGTTCGCCGAAGCCAACCGTGAACTCGGTGGATCGGGATACGATGGCACCGTAATCGGCTACGAATGGGATTCCCACCGTGGCGACAGTCTCGACTCGGGCTGGGCCGATGCGAACCGGATCGCGGAGCGAAACGGCCCGAAGCTCGCCCAGTTCGTGCGTGATTACCGCGACCAGCGACCGAACGCCGCCCTCCGAATCGCAAGCCATTCGCTCGGCACGTTGGTGCTGGTTCACTGTCTGGAGGAACTTGACGAGGACTGGACGGGTCAACATCCGCCGATCACAACGGCCCACCCCTTCGGCTCCGCCGTCGATCACGACCGGCCGACGTCGGCGTATCCGGAGACTCGAACGGCTATCGAGGAAGGGGTCGGTGCGGTCCACAACTACCACAGTCGGCTCGACTCGGTTCTCAAGGCCGCCTACGAACCCCGCGAGACGGACCGTGCGCTCGGCCGTCACGGGGCAGATTCGGACCACGAGGCTCCGGCGAACTACATCGATCACGACGTGACCGACACAGTGGGACTCGATCACGAGGGGTATCTAGAGAACGCCTCGGATCTGATGGTCTCACATATGGGGTGAACTGCCTGCCAGTTTCGATGAAATAGCAAGTTCTACATATGTTGGTGGCCCGACGACGCAAATACGGTCGGCAACCGCATCCGTGGCGTTGATCTCTCTCCTGCCATACTTTCCATGCTATACGTTTCCGAGAGCCTGTTCGAGAAGACGGTCGAGCGCTACTGCGATCACTCGTTGAGCTTTACATTCTTTCGTTCGACGATGACTTGGATAGGGTCACGGAGCGGTTGGATTCCACAGGTCCCTGAACGAGTATCCACCGTTTAACATGGTTCTTCGCTCGTACTGCTCGGAATATCGATCTTACCGTTTTCCCGGATCCGGACGATAATAGAATAGCAGCTCCCTTCGCGGTCCTCCAACGGATACTCCCTCGTCTCCCATTCTTCGTCCCCATCGATCCGCGCCCGTACTATGAACGATCCTGTCTCGGATGGCCACTCGTTACGGATCACCCATATCTTTTCTTCGTCTTTGTTCGGAGGCACTTCATGGATCTCATTGTACGCGAGTTCACCGTCCCATTTCACTTGTAGCTCTAGTTCCTTCGTTTGTTCTTGCTGATTCAGAATACTAACATCTGACAGTTCTGCTTCTCCTCTACCTTGCAATGAATTGCATCCGGTCAACCCGCTAACTACTAACAACGTAATGATATTAATAAACATCCTACGTTTCATTTATAAGTCAGTATCACGCAGATCACATAGCTCTTACCTATAATATCAATAAAGAGATATAGTGAATAGAAAAGCTTATTGCAGAATAGAAAAACCCAACATATGAAAAAGAGAAGAGATATAAATAAATCAACAAGACGACTATATCTAAAAAGCGCTGGTCTTGCTGGCAGTGCGTTTCTGGCAGCAGTACCCGCTATTTCCACCGAAGCTAGCTCGCAACCTAGTCCCTGCTGTGGAGGTGGTGGTGGTGATCGACGCCCTTCTGTCCAATTCACTTCCTCGCAAGAGAAATCAATCGAATCTGACACACTAACAATGACTACAACCGTTGAGCATGAAGGGACATTCGAACAAGAGGGCGGACGGCGAAATTATCAATCATATCAGTAATATTGAGGACGATCCGAACTACAAGCATTGGATGTGGAACTACGCACCAAGCGCTGAGCAGAAAATCTGCCAGCAGATGGACCCTATCTTCCGAGAAGGATCGGATGGTAGTACATGTCGGATCCGATCTGTCGCTGATTCACTCGGCAATCGGATTTTCTTCCATTTTGGTGACACACCTGATACCAGTGCACGCCCTATGGACCCCAGTGATGGAGTTTCGTCGACGGAACAGACAGAGGATGGCGCACAGGTGCTCTGGCAAACTCCCGGCTTGGAAGAAGCTGATTTCTATTCGCCACCTCCTGTGTCTGATATGACACGCAACGAGAGACGTAAGTTCGGTGTGCCCCAACTTGGGGCTAGTGAAAACATATCCGCGTTAGATATTGAGAGAAATGACGCTATCTATGAATATCAACGATCTCCGATCACTATTGCTGGTCAATCAGTCGATATTAGCTAACTCCTCATCTATTTTGCTTCGACCGCCTCGATCAGCAGCTCCGCAACATCGACGATCTCGATCTCCTCTTCGAAGTCGCCAGTCTTCCGGCCGTCCTCGTACATCGTCATGCACATCGGGCAGGCCACCACGAACTTCTCGATCTCGTTTCCGGCCCCCGTATCCTCCAAGGCCTCTCGAAGTCGCTCCTCACTTGGCTTTGGCTCCTCGTCGAACTCCATCCAGAGGCCACCGCCGCCCCCGCCACAACAAAAGGAGTCCGCGCGGTTGCGCGGCATTTCGTAGAGCTCGCAGCCCGTCGCGCGCACGAGATCGCGGGGCGCTTCGTACTCGTCGTTGTACCGGCCGAGATGACACGGATCGTGATAGGTGACCGTATAGTCGAGTTCATTTCCTGCAAGTCCGAGCCGTCCTTCTCCTACTAGATCCTCGACTGCTTGGGTCCAGTGCAGCACCTCGATCTTCCCATCCGAATTCCACTGCTCCTCGTACTCGAAGGGCATCATCGGGTCGTCGGCAAATTCCTCAAAATCCACCTCGGGGTACTCGTTTTTCATCGTATTATAGGAATGAGGATCGGTACAGACGATCTTCTCGAACGCACAGTCCTCGAACGTTTCGACGTGGTGGCCGGCGAGTTCAAGGTAAAGAAACTCCTCGCCGATCCGGCGCACGTCGTTTCCATCATATTTTTCGTCGTCGAAGAGGATGCCAAAGGAGACGTCCGCCTGCTCGAACAGTTTCGCGAGCGAGCGGGCGACTTTTTTATTTCTATCGTCGAAGCTCGGGTAATCCCCGACGTACCAGAGATACTCGACTTCTTCATCCCTTGCGTCCGTGAGGTCGAATTCGAGTTCATCAGCCCAGTCCGCTCGTTTGCGCTGGGGTTCCCCGAAGGTGTTCCCTTTGCTCATCACGTCCTGAAACACGTCTTGAACATTGGAATCCACATCGCCCTGATCGGTGAGCTGGCGGTTCATTCTGGTAAAGCTGTTCAGATGCTCGATCTCGACGGGACAGGCGTCCATGCAGGCCATACAGGCCATACAGGATTCCATCGTCTCGGCGTTGATCACACCGCTTCCGCCGTCCGCGATGATGGGTTTGTCCTCGCTTCCGGCGTCTATATCCTCGCGGTAGCTCTTGAGATCGAGAATTACATCTCGAGGGTCGAGCGGTCTATTGCTAGCTTTTGCGGGACAGACCGCAGAACACCGCCCGCATTTGGTGCAGGCGTCCTGATCGAGCAGCTCCTTCCACGAAAAATCCTCGATGGATTCGGCGTTCGTCGCATCCAGATCGGCGGGCACATTAGGCAGAACTTTTCCCGACTGCTCATCGCGGGTGACGACGTTCGCAAAGGATGAAAGCATGTGGAAGGGCTTTGCGAAGGGGATCCACGCGATAAAGAGCAGCGCGAGAATCGAGTGGTGCCACCAGACGGCTGGATAGATCGCGGCGGCTCCTTCGGGCGTGAGTCCGCCTGCTTCGAACAAGCCCGCGGTAAAGACGCCGACGAAGCTCACGGTTTCTGCGGTGCGGATCTCCTGACCGACCATCGAGACGCCCTGGACGAGAAAGCCGCCAACACCCAAGAGAAAGAGCGCCCAGATGAACGCGTCGTCCTCCAGACTCGAGTGAGGACCGAAGAGGCGCTGATTCTGTACGACGTAGCGCCGGTACATCGCCATCCCGATGCCGACGACGAAGAGCAAGCCGAAGGCGTCGAGCACCAGTTGATAGGCGAGATAGAAGTCGCCGACCCAGAACGATTCCCCTGTAATGATGTTGTAGAAGTCGAGATCGATAAAGAGGATCGTGGTTCCAATGAGGAGGACGAGAAAGCCCCACATGATGAAAGCGTGCATCAGTCCGCCATACAGATCGCGGTTGAACTGTTTTTCGTTCGAGCCGACGATCCGCGCGGCTGTGACGACCCGCGAGCCGAGTTCGTCGAGGCGCTCGCGGGGCTCTTCCTCGCCCTCTGCATAGCGGGCGAAGCGGGCGTAGACGCCGTAAACGAAGACGAGAACGGCGACGATCGAGAGGAAGTAGAACATACCTTGGCCTATTGGCCCGATCTGCCAGAACGTCTCGCGGGTGATCTCCCCGCCGGTCTGGGCGACGTGCATAATCGTTCACCGGCGTAGCGGACGCTTAAACCTTACCACCGCACATGCGACTTCCACTGTTCGTTACTCGATACAACTCTTTCCGCCTCTACGCTGAACAGTGGTAACTATAATTCCACCATCCTGCAACGCTGGCAGCAAAACGCGGAAACGCGCGAGCGCTGGCAGACCCGTCGGCGGCTCTCGAAAGCCCCCATCGCTAATATACTGTCGGCCATGGGAGATTGAACGGCGATGATCGATTCGGCGAGCAACAGCGCGTTTCCAGCCTGTCTTTGCCACCGCCGATATACTGACTTATGACCGATAGTATAAGGCGGTCGTCGTTCAACGGGGTGTGTATGATCAGCCGTTCCAGCTCTTCGCGATCGACCTGTCGGTGTGTGATCGTCGCTGCCAGCGCCCTCGTGTCCGCGGTTTTCGCGACGAGAACGCTTCTCGACCGGCTTCGGAGTCCGACCGGCCTGCTCCCGCCGTTCTGACTCGCCGCGAGCGTGGGTGGGCCGGCAGCGGACGGCATCACGCTTTTCCGTACTCATACTGACCGCATACCATGAGTGAACGGAGGGGAGCGATCGGCGAATCACCGACGGTTCGCGTCTGTCGTTCCGCGACGAACCAGCCCAGCGAACTTCTCGAATCGGCGCGCGAGATTGCCGAGTCCACGCACGTCGTCGAAGTCGGCCCTCTTGGCTTCCCGCGGTTCGACCCGCTGGTGATCGTGACATCCGACGGTCAAAGTGCGTTTCACCCGAACACCTCACGAAGCGATGTCGAGGCGCTCGTCGACTCGGACGGGGTTCATGCGGGCACGAGTACGCGCGCGGTCGTGCAGGTTCGGCTTCAAAAAGGCTTTCACGTCAATTCGAACGAGCCGCTCGAGCCGTATCTGATTCCTAC